>CAIRSA010000289.1 GCA_903881085.1 uncultured Acidobacteriia bacterium | reverse complement strand
GGTGAGTGGTTCATTGGAGCATTGCGGTGGAGGGCAATTGGGGTCAGACATCCCATTTTCGGCCGCAAACGGCCGAAAAAAGGTGTCAGACCCCAAATGCGCGGCGTCGTGCGAATTGGCTGAAGGCCATCCAACTGCTTTTTCCAGGTTAATAGGGTTATTGTGGAGCGATTACAACAAAGACATCATCAACGGACCATTGCGCGGGCTGGCCGTTGAGATGCACGTCCTGCGCGTTGGGGGCGCGAACTCGCATGGGTGCGGTGAGCGGCTGGTTCAGCGTGATGTCGATTAACGCGCCGCCGTTGACGAAATCGATTTGGATCGACGCGGGCTGAGGCAGCGTGACGAGATCGGAGACCGCCGCTAGACCTGTCGAAGCCAGGCGGACGGGGTCGCCGTTCGAAGTGCGGTAGTACGTGAAATCGCCGTTGGCACGGAACTGAATATCGTCAGTGTAATTGCTGGTCGTGATTTCGTACATGCCATCGGGCCGCAGTTGGAATGACTGCACTGCGGGCGCATCGCTGTAGGGTTCCATCAGTGTTGAGAAGCGGGTGGACTTGCCCACGCGGCGGGCCATCACGAAGGGCACGGGCACGCGCAGATCGGGACCGAGTCCATTGCCGGTGTAGACGGTGGTGGCGGGATCGGCAAGCATCGAAAGGCGCAGGTTTCGTTTGGGCCGTTCAAAATCAGTGACGGTGATTGGGCCTGCATCGAAGCCGAGCACGATGTCGTCGACATAGAACGCGCCTTTCTTGGGGCCGTTGGCAACGGAGTCGAATTCGATGGAGACGTTCTTCACGGGGAGGTCCATGATGCCATCGTTATTGCCCAGGTAATGCGAACCCCTGGTGAGATCGGGCACGTTGATCTGACGCCATCCGGTCCAATCCATTGGGCCGATGGTGTAGATGAAGCGCTCGTCGGTCGCGTCGTTGATGCGCAGCAACAGCTTGTGGCCGGAGCCATCGCCGTAGACATTCATCGAGAGCGAAGCCGGCATGGTGTTGGGCGGGTTGGCGATGTTGGCGGTGAGGAGCCCGTAGCCCTGCGCGGCGGTGAAGTCGTAGGTGATTCTGCCACTGGATGCCCCGCTGACCGATTGATCTGGCGAGTATTCAAACTTGAAGTTGACGGTGGATGGGCTGGTGTAGACGGCTCCGAAGGGTGCGACCGCGGGCGGGCTCATGTCGAAACTTGCGGTCCAGGCTGCGGTTGTGGCGGCACTTTGCAGGTTACTCAAATATTGATAGCCAGCCGAGGGCCCAAGCGCGGGGCTCGATTTTGTGGCTACGCTCAATGTGACCGCACCGGGGTTGTGATAGATCCAATCGAACTTGCGATCGGCGGTTGCGGTTGACTTGACGTCGTAAAGATCGAGCACATATTCAGGCGCGAGGAACATGGTCCGCTGCAGCGTGGCCGCCGGATAGGCGCTGCCGGCCGAGGCTTGCACCAGACTGATAGATGGAAGCTGGTTGAAGGCGAGCAACTGGCCTGTGGCTTCGGCCTGGGAGCCGCTATCGATGACCACCGTGTTGTGGGCGAGGGTGACTTTGTCCCATGTGTCGTGGGTGGGCGAGGCATATGATTGGGTGCCGGGGTCGAGCGCCATTGCGCCGCCGAGGGCGTAAGAGACGAAGTTCAACTTGTCGTAATGGCCGTGATAGCCACCGTGCGGGCCGAACTTGAGGGCGATAGCGAGGTCGGAGTCACGCGTGCGCAGGAAGGCGTTGCCGGATGTGGGCAGGACGAGCGAAGCGAGTTGCGTGGCGCTGCCGCGGTCGATGGAATCGACGCCCCAAAAGAGTGCGTTGCGGCTTCGCGAGTGCTGGCCCAGCACGCTGAGGAACAGCGGGTCCTGATACCGGTTCCAGGCAAGTTCGTACCACTGGTCTTCATTCAGCACGCTGATGACATTGCTGTCGTTGAAGGCGGGCAGGGTCAGATCGGGCAGGGTGGAAAATAGCGGCGCGTTGAACAGGCGGCGCATGCCGTCGACGCTGTACAGGTCAGTCCCGTTGCGGGCGGCCATTTCGGCGAGAAAACAGAGCGGTTCGAGAGCGAAGAAGTGGTAGCCCCAGGCGCCTTCATACCAGGGGCCATCGGGCAGGACGCTGTTCTGCATCTGGAAACGAAAGCCGCTGGGACCGTCGATGGCTTTCGAGATCAGGGTCTTGTCGTTGAGGGCGTAGCCGACTCCTCCGATAGCCGCGTTGTGCCACGATTGCCAGTTGCTGGCGCCGGCGTTGTTGTTCTGAATGACCGAGGCGGCGGCGCGCAGGAGTTGGGTTTCGATGTTGGTGCGCTGAGTGGCGTCGAGCACTCCGCTATCGGCGATCATGTCGTAGGACCAGAGGATGGGGATCAACCAGGAGGCTTCGTCGAGCGTTTGGGCGGCGACGCGTCCGGCCGAGGCGGTGACCTTGTTGTTCACGTCCTTGAGCGGGTACTTGAGGTAGATGGCGGCGTACGCGGTGAGGATATCCGCGGTGTTCTGGGCGTACTTTTTCGTGCCTGTGAACCGGTAGGTGAGGGCGTTGTCGCGGGCGGCGTTGGCGAGGTCGGAGTGTTCGCGGCCATAGATGACCTGGTCGAAGGGCCAGCCGGTGTAGTTGTGGTTATCGATGGGGCATTCGTTGTGGCCGGGACCTTTGTAGGTGAGGTAGACGCCGTGGGTGGGGCAGACGTACCAGAGTGACCACTGGCCACCTTCGGGCGGGAGTGCCCACTGCTTGAGGCTGTATTTTGTTGTGAAAGCGGAGGGCCAGGCGTCGGCGGCGGCGATGATGGAGGTGCGGACGGCATCGGCCCAGGGGTGGGCTTGGGCGGTGGCCTTGATGCGGGCGAAGTCGTCGTTGGTAAGCAGGGTCCGCGGTTGGGCGGCCAGGGCTAGGGGGATGAGTAGGGCTACAAGGCGCATCGATTAACGTATCGTCTTTATGATCGCGCTGTTTTAGCGGTTGGGCAAGAGGCGGGACTGCATCGCTGCTTATAGCGCATTTCATGGGAGATTTGTTGCAGGCTTAAGTCCGGGATCAAAACTAGCAGTCAGTTAAAGCGAAAGTTGAAGAATAGGGAGAGGTTTCTGGCTCCGTGGACCACTGAGACGATCTGGATTGGCTGAGACTCCCATGCCTAGACCACGACATAGGAGTAGAAATTCCAAAACCGGTATCTTCGACTTTGAAGCTCCTCTCCTGTTTCGCATCTGGGGGTGAGTACAAATCGGCGCTTCACTTTGTCGCGCCTTTGGCCTTACGCCGTTGTTTTATGCTCTCTTTTAGTTCCTGGAAGACAACTTCGCCGTCTTCCAGTTCTCCTCGCTCGGCTTCGTCAACGCCGATTTGGAGTTTTGCTTCTAATTGGCGGAAAGCTTCATCTCGCTCCATTTCCTGTTGCTCCAGGAGTCGAAGTGCTTCGCGCACTACCTCGCTGGTGGTCTGGTAGCGGCCGGATTGAACGCGACTTAGTAGGAATGCATCGAGCTCAGGCGTGATAGAGATGTTGACGGTTGTCCGGTTGATAGCCATATAGTCATCCTGCTACTATTTGGCACAATGTGTCGAGGGTCTTTCAGAGCGCTATAAAACGGCCAGGGTTTCATCCACAATCTAACGTGGGACATTGCGCCAGTTGAAGGTGTAGCGGAAGAAGAAGCGGCGGCGGAAATCACCTGCCGGCATGCGGCCAAGGCAGGCCTCGCGAATTTTACGCAAGCTTTCGCGCGGCTCTTGGATTGGCGCGCCGACAGAGGCCCACAATCGCAAGCACGCCGCCCGGTTTCAATAGCTGCTGCAAACGAGCCAATGCACTGTTCAGGTCCATGTGATGCAGCGTGGCAACCATTGAAATAAAGTCGAAAGACTCCGACTGGAAAGGATGAGTCAAAAAGTTCGCCTTCAGGAACGTGACGTTCGGATTCGCGGCGGAGGCGACGTTAGCAAACGAAAGACTCTCAGCATCCGCATCGATCGCAATCACCTGCGTCGCGCGCCCCGCAAGCTCTCCGCGTCCGCAACCCACATCCAATGCAAGCCGGCAATTGGGCGGCATCGCGTCCAATACAAAGCGGTGAGAGTGAATATTGTGATTCCAGCCGTTGTTTATTGAGGACCCATTTGAGAGTATCAAGCTAAGATAGAAGATAGGGCCGATGCGACACATTCTATATTTATTGCCATTGGCGCTAGCCGCCCAGGACTTTTCGAACTACACGGTGGAAAAGGTCACGGCCAACTACCGCTCCAGCGAAGGCCCGGCGTGGTCGCGCGAAGGTTTCCTGCTCTACAGCGATGTGCCGCGCAACAAGATCATTAAGTACACGCCGGGCGAGCCGCCTGAGATCTTTCGCGAAGACGCGCATGGACCAAGTGGCAATGCGTTCGACGAACGCGGCCGCCTCTATACCTGCGAGACTGCGCTGCGCCGCGTCACGCGCACGGATAAATCGGGCAAGATTGAAGTGCTCGCAGAAAAGTGGGATGGCCGGCGGTTGAACGCGCCGAACGATATTGTTGTGCGCCGCGATGGCCACGCCTATTTCACCGACCCGGCCTTCGCATCGCAAATGGATTCGCGCGAGCTCGATTTTTTCGGCATCTTTCACATCTCGCCCAAGGGTCAACTGGCGCTGGTGGCAAAGACCAAGGGCCGGCCCAATGGAATTGCGCTGACGCCGAACGGACACATTCTTTATGTTTCGAATTCCGATGCGAGAACCGTGCTCGCCTACGACGTGGACCGCAATGGCGCGGCCACCAACGAACGCGTTTTCGTCAGCGGCATCCCCGGAGTGCCTGGCGGCATTAAGGTGGATGAAAAAGGGAACGTCTATGTGGCCGGGAAGGGAATCAGCATCTATACGCCGCAAGGCAAGCTGCTGAAGCACATTGAACTTTCGGAGCCGGCGTCGAACCTCTCGTTCGGAGACGCCGATCTGAAAACGCTGTACATCACGGCGCGCACCTCGGTCTATCGCATCCGTCTCGATGTCAAAGGGTCGTTCCAATACTGATGCCAAAAAAGGACAACCGCCGCTATCCGCAACGGCCTATTCTCGGCGTTGGCGCGCTCATCTTCCGGCGCGGAAAAATTCTGCTGGTGGAGCGCGGCAATGAACCGTTGAAGGGTTACTGGTCGCTGCCTGGCGGCGCACTGGAAACCGGCGAGCGGCTTGTCGATGGTCTGAAGCGCGAAGTGATGGAAGAGACCAACTTGATTGTCGAGCCCGGTCCGGTGTTCGAAATCTTCGAACGCATCATGCCCGATAGGAAGGGCAACGCTGAATACCACTACGTGCTGCTTGACTACATTTGCAAAGTGAAAGGCGGCGAACTCCGTGCCGCGTCCGATAGCAGCGACGCGCGCTGGTTTACACGGCGTCAACTGAAAGGCCTGCTGCTCACCGAAGGGACCCTTGCTGTGATTGAAAGAGCATTCGATTCGTTATGAAACAAAGCAGTACCGAACTTCTTGAGTACGACGCGCTGATTGCGGTGCTGGGCCGCTACGTCTATAGCCAGATGGGCCGCCGCGAGTTGGGGCAGATTGCTCCATCCACCGATCGTGCCGCGCTCCAACGTGCGCACAGCGAAACGGCCGAAGCCATCACTTATGTGCGCGCCGCGGAATCATCGATCGGTGCTGCGCGCGGAGCCGCCACTCGCATCCGTTTCGATTCGATTCCTGACGCGGAAATAGCCGCACGCAAGGTTGCGATTGAAGGCGCAACGCTAGAATCCAAAGAGATTTTGGATCTGACCGCATTGTTGGAGCGAGCTGCGGAGATTCGCATCCAACTGCTGGGCACTGGCGAACGCTATGCGCTACTCGGGGCCTACGCAGCGCAGATCGGCGAGTTCCGCGATCTGTTGCGCGACCTCTCCGGAAAGATTTTGCCCGATGGCACCGTGGCCGATCATGCCAGTGTCGCCCTCAACCGCCTGCGCCGCGAGATGGAAAAGCAGCAGCGCATGATTCAGGAATCGCTGGAGCGCTTCATCCGCGCGCATCGCGACGAAGGTCTGCTGCAGGAAGAGTTCGTGGCCATCCGCAATGAACGCTTCGTCGTCCCGCTGATCGCCGGCCAGCGGCGCAAGGTGGACGGCGTTATCCATGCGGCCAGCGGCTCTGGCCACACCCTGTTTGTCGAACCGCTGGAGACCATCCATCTCAACAATGAACTGGTGCGGCTGAGCGAAGAAGAGATGCGCGAGGTGCATCGCATTCTGCGTGAGATGACCGCCAAACTGCGCGCCTCGGCTCCCGAGATTTCGGCCACGCTGGAAGTGATGGGCGCGCTGGAACTGATCTTCGCCAAGGCCAACTTCGCGTCCGATTTCGATTGCGTTACACCGAGCTTCGGCGACCGGTTGATGCTGCGCGCGGCGCGCCATCCGCTGCTGGAAGACGTGTTGCGGCGGCAGCGCAAGAAGGTAATTCCGGTGAATCTTACGCTGGAAGGCGGCCAGCGGACGCTGCTCATCAGCGGACCGAACACTGGTGGAAAAACGGTCAGCATGAAGACAGTGGGCCTGCTGGCATTGATGGCGCAGTCCGGCCTGCCTGTGCCGTGCATGGAAGCCGAGTTTCCGATCTTTTCGAATGTGCTGGCCGATATCGGCGACAACCAATCGATCGAACAGAGCTTGAGCAGCTTTTCCGCTCACGTGGCGCGTGTGAAGTGGATGCTCGAAGAAGTGACCTCCGATTCGCTGGTGCTGCTGGATGAACTGGGCCGCGCCACCGATCCTGAAGAGGGCGGCGCGCTGGGCGTGGCGCTACTGCACCGCTTCCGCATAGCGGGCGCCATGACGCTCGCTTCCACGCACCTTCTTGCCCTGAAAGTTTATGGTGCCAATACTGCCGGCGTGCTCAACGCGAGCATGGGCTTTGACGAGCAGACGCTGGAGCCTACCTACATTTTGCGCACCGGTGCGCCGGGAAAGTCGGCAGGGCTAGACATAGCTTCGCGCCTGGGCCTGCCGGCGGAATTGATCGAACACGCGCGGTCGGCGATGTCGAGCGGAGAGCGCGACATTGCGGCGTTCCTGAATGAACTGCACCGGCGCATCGATGAAGCTGCCAAGCTGGAAGCGCAGTTGAAGACTGAGATCGACGCCGTTGCCGTTCGTGAAGCAACTGAGAAGAAAGCCGCGCAAAAGCGTGAGGCGGAAAAGTTAAAAGAGATTGAGCGCCGCTGCGACCTGCTGATGGAGAAGTTCGACACGCAGGCCAAGGAAACGCTGGAAGCCGTTGCGCGCGGATCGGAAAACAAGAAGGCCGCGCAGAAGGTGGCCAAAACCAAGCGCGAGTTTGAACACGAAATCGAGACCACTGTGCTTTCCACCATGGATGAGCCGCGCCAGAACGTGCTCGCCAAGCCGCGTATTGTGGAAGGGACGCGGGTGCGGCTGCGCAACGTGCGCGAACCGGCGCGGGTGCGCCGTGTGTTGTCCAACGGCGGCTACGAAGTGGAGGCGGGCTTCATGAAGATGCAGGTCGGCGCGGACGATATTCTCGAGGTCGTGCCCGATTCCGGTCCTGGCTCGGCGCTACCGAAAAACGTCACATTTAGTTCCGGTCCGAAGTGGGATGTCTCGTATCGTGAAATCAACCTCATTGGGCAGCATGCGGAAGAGGCCATCGAAGCTGTCGACAAATTCCTTGATTCCGCGGCGATGGCCGAAGTGGATCGCGTACGGATTGTGCACGGTCACGGCATGGGCGTACTAAAACGAGCTGTGGCCGACCTCCTATCGCACAATCCGCACGTATCCCGCTTCTACGCGGCAACGCAGGCCGAAGGCGGCTCCGGTGCGACGATTGCCGAGTTGAAGTCCTGAAGAGGAGCGATCAGCGGTCAGCCATCAGCTTTCAGCCTGAAACCACGCGTCGCCAGCTGAAAGCTGACCGCTGAATGCTGATGGCCTACTGTACGTCAGTCACCTGACCATTCAGGAACGTGACCTTCATTTGCGGATAGACGAAGATCTGCTTGCTGCCGAGGTTCATCACCTGCTTGGGACTACCGAGCACCTGGATCACCTGTTCCGGACTTTGCCCCAGCGAGACGGTGGCTGGTGCCACGTTGTCCGCCGGATAACTGGCCGCCTGGCTGGCTTCAGCGGTGACCTGCTGTTCCATCTGATCAGCGGCACGGACTTCTTGCTGCAGTTCGTTGGCTACCTGCGGATCAGGCGGAGGGGCGGCGTCAACAAATGACGCATTGCGAGCCACCATATTGGTGCCCGGCGGCAGCGGCGGCATGCCGCTCTGGCCGGCGCGGGAACGCAGTTCCTCAATGCCTTGCGAAAGAGTCTCGCGCATCTGGTTATAGATATCCTGCAGATCCTTCAGGGCGACCATGACGGTGCTACCCGTGGGGCAGCTACCTGGCCTGCTGGCCATCACTTGCATGTATGCGGAGTTGGCGTCAGGCGGCGGTGGGCCGGGCAGGCGGATCACATCGCCGCGGCCGATAGCGCAACCCTGGCCAGAGGTCGTGGTTACGTCGATGGTAAACGAAGCGACAAACACGTGGGGCCGATTGTCTGAGAGAATTCGCGGGAAGCCGGCGTTCGGATCGGGCATTTCATTGCGCGAGATTGCGTCTGCCTCCATGCGTTCGAGCTCAAGCTGATACTTTACCTCACTGGCGACGTACTGCTTTACCGAAGGCGAGATCATTGTGGCGCCATAGAGAGGTGCGCCTCCTGGCCGGTCTGCATAGTCTTCAGCCAGACGCGCGGAGATCATGTAGTCAGTCAGCCAAAGGTCGGGCGAACTGTAGTAAGGATAAGGGGTGAAGTATCCGCGATAGTAGCCATACCACGCGGCGTTGGTCCAGCCCCATTGATAGTAGACCGGGGCACCCCACGGGCGGTTGAAATAACCATAAAACCCCGCGTGGTAATAGCGGGTGGGCACGTAGCTGTTGAGCGTCATGCCGTGATAAGTGTAAGGCCGGTAAACCCGCGAATAGGCCTGCCCTTTTACATAGTAGGTGCGGTTCACCAACTCGTGGCCGCGATAGGCATAAGGCTTCTGGATGTAGCCGTGGCCGTTGCGATTGGTGACGATCACGCTGTGATCCTTGCGCTCCACAACGATGCGGCGCGAATTTCCAGCGCCGTGCTCGATTGTCATGCCGCCCTGGCGGATGGCACCCACTTTTCCGTCTGGACGATATCGCACTTCCGAGCCCGAGGAACTACGGAATGATTCGGGCCGCCCTTGTTTATCGCGCGTGATGACCGGGCGAGGGCTGTTGGAACTACCGGTACGGCGGTCGTCGGGACGGCTGACGGCGTTGCGGTCGAGACCGCTGCCACTACGCACAGGGGGCTGGTTGTCGCGCGAATTGCCTGATGGGCGGGTTGCGTTGCGGTCGTTGGAACTGCCGGAACGAACGGGAGTCTGGCCATCGCCCATACGCCGCGTGGGATCAGTGCGATTAGTATCGGGCGAGGGTCGATTCGCGTTGCGATCTGTTGCTGCTCCGCTACGGTCCATGGAACCGCCGGAGCGCACGGGCGTCTGGCCGTCGCCTACACGTCGGGAGGGTTCGGTGCGATTGGTGTCGGGCGTAGTCCTGTTTGTGTTTCGGTCCCCTGGCGTAGCGGTGCGGGTCGTGTCCGCATTACGAGTGCGTTGCGGCTGGCCGGAGTTGGTGTCGACTGTGGGTGCGGGGGTGTTGCGCCTTGTCCTTTCCGCCGGTGGGGATTGTGGCGCCGGAGATGGGGTGGCAGGTGGGCTGGCGGTGCGGCGCGAATTGTCCGCTCCGCGATTCTGCGCTGGTGCGGGATTCGCGTCCTGTCTGCGAGGCTGCGCTTTAGTTTCCGCAGGGGCGCTCTGCGCGGCTGCGGGAGGTGCGTCCTTTTGCTTCTTTCGATCTTTTTGCTCTTCGGCGCCTGCGGGGGCTATCACCGCAACTGCGAGCAATATTCCAACACCGAGCTTGCAGAACCGCCCGGCGCGGTTCACTACGAATTCAGGCACGAACATATCGGTTCTCCTCTTGCCCTATGCGGGCATTCAGTTCACGTCGGTGACTTTTCCATCGATGAAGGTCACTTTCAAGTTGGGATAAATATAGATCTGCTTTGGGCCCAGATCGGCGACCCTCTCCGGTGGCCCAAGTGCTTGCCGAACCTGCGCGATCGTTGCTCCCAAAGTAACTTCCTGTGTTGGCTGCGGAGGTGGCGGCGGAGGAGGCGGCGCCCTACGGCGAGCCTCTGGTGGCACGCCCAAGACTTCGTCAATGATGCGTGCCACCTGATTGAAATCGGTTGTCGTCACATAGCCCTTGGGAAACTGGAAGGCGATGGACGCCTTGGCGCGCATCGGGCCAATCGGGTCGACGGAGACGAGCGAAAGAACAACCGCAGTGTCTTTGACTTCCGTTTTGGTGACGTAGACGCGGTCGCCGGTGACGAAGCGGCCGGCCGTGGCCTGTTCCTGCGTAAACAGGTTCAAGGCAGAGCGCTTGATCTGGCCGTCCTTAAAATTGTTCTGGGCATTGAGCGGAGCGATTACGGGATTGGTGGTGATGCCTTCCCGGCGCACGATAAGAACAGCGCCGGGAGAGATAACCTCTCCATTTCGCCCGTCCACCTGTGCCCAGCGATATTCGGTGCGCAGCTGAGATTCGAGAGCCTGTCTGGCATCCACTTCGCGCGGCGGAGCAAATCCTGTCATGGCTATTGGCAATAACGCCAAGCCAGCCAGACGCAGAAATAATGTCTTCATATAAGTCCTCCAAACTGTGGGCTCTTATCTAGAGGACTAGCGGCGTCGTTCGAGGCGCCGCTGGAGGTCGCGCAACTGACTGACGTCGCCAGCCAACATGTCACGGTCTCGCGGACGGAGCCTGCCGCGTTCCACCAGCGACTGCAAACTTCTTATGCCGCGGTCGAGGTCGGCCCCGTTGTATCTACCGCGTTCCCAGGCACGTTGGAAGTTGGCAAGACCCTCGCGCACGCTGTGGAAGCGGCGAAGATCTTCGGGTGCAATGTAGTGAAGGTTTCGACTGGCGTTGTCCAGGTCGGCACGAACGCGGTCGAGAGCCGCTCTGCCGTATTCGTGGTAACGGTCATCACGCGGGCCGCGATCCGAATAACGCGGCGGTTGGGAGTTTGCAGGGACAGCGCAGATCATCAGAAGCGCCACCGCCGCTGAGGCATTCAATAGACGATGCATAAATTACCCCTTTCACCTATTGACACGTGGAGCTGCGTGCTACGGCATTTGCAAGCGACACGGGTCACAAACTATGCCCTCACCCGGTGCACGCGACTGGCCGATTCAGATTTGTTGCAACCAATGCACGTTGTGATCCATGTAAACTGGGCGATCTGGCGCTACTTGGGTGAAATGACTGAATTTACCACCAGTGAAGATCTGGAAACCTGCGGGCCGGCCGCGCGGCGGCGAAATTATTTCCAAGAAAGCTGACGGCTTTTTTTTGTCGTCCCCGCGTTAATTATTGTAAGGCGGCTGAGAGGTTCGGAGGGTGGTATTGACTCCTTGAAAACGCAAGGCTATACTCAACCACGTGCCGGGTAAAAAGACAGCTAGAATTGGACTGTCTACTCCGAGATAAGAAGCTGGAACGAAACGAGGAACCAAATGGCAAAAGAAAGTACACAGCATAAGTTAGATCGTGTTCGGCCGCCGCGCGTGCAGATCACTTACGACGTTGAAGTCGGCGATGCTATCGAAATCAAAGAGCTGCCCTTCGTGATGGGCGTGCTTGGCGACTTCACAGGTCAGCCTACTGAGCCTCTGCCGCGCCTGCGAGACAGAAAGTTCACCGAAGTGAATCCGGATAATTTCGACACAGTCCTTGAAGGCATGAAGCCGCACCTGGCCTTCTCAGTGGAAAACAAGCTGAGCGAGGATCCAGAAGCCGGCCAGTTGAAAGTGGACCTCCACTTCAAGAGTCTGGACGACTTTTCGCCAGAGAATGTGGCCAAGCAGGTGAAGCCGCTGAAGGAACTGATGGATTTGCGCCAGCGCCTCTCCGATCTGCGAGGGACGTTGCAAACCAACGACAAGCTCGACGAAGTCCTCATGGAGACCATGAAAGATAAGGGCAAGATGGAAAAGCTGAAGAACGAACTGGGCGGCGAGGGAGGTTCCAATGAGTGATGCACAAAAGGCGGCTCTAGGCGCGCAGGAACAGACTCTCGAAGTGAGTCTTCTCGACCAGATCGTTGAGCAGGGCAAGGTCGGTACCGATTGGGCAACCAAGGAACGCGGCAAGAACCTGGTTAAGGAATTTGTGCAGCAGGTTTTGCAGGGCGAAATGACGGTTTCGAAAGATACGGAGGCGATGATCAATGCCCGTATCGCCCAGATCGATCACCTCATCTCGCTCCAGTTGAACGAAGTAATGCACCACCCGTCGTTCCAGAAACTGGAAGGCTCGTGGCGTGGCCTGAAATACCTGCTTGATCAGAGCGAGACCGGCGTCATGCTGAAGATCAAGATGCTGAACTGCAACAAGAAGGAGCTGTTGCGCGACTTGCAGCGGGCTCCTGAGTTCGATCAGAGCGCACTATTCAAGAAGGTATACGAAGAAGAGTTCGGCATCTTCGGCGGTGCGCCATTCGGAACGCTGATCGGCGACTTCGAATTCGGCAAAGGGCCGGAAGATATGGAACTGCTGGAACGGATCTCGCAAGTGGCCGCTTCGGCACATTGCCCCTTCCTTTCGGCCGCCGGCGCCGATATGTTTAATCTGGATAGCTTCACCAATCTGGATCAGCCGCGCGATCTGGCGAAGATCTTCGATACTACCGAATACGCTAAGTGGAAGAGCTTCAGGGCGTCGGAAGATTCGCGCTATGTTGGTCTCACCGTGCCGCATACCCTGGGCCGGTTGCCTTACGGCAAGGGTGGCGTGTCGATTGACGGCTTTAATTATGAAGAGGGCGTGGACGGCACCGACCACTCCAAGTATCTGTGGTCGAACGCCGCTTACTCGCTGGGCGCCAAACTTTCGCAGTCGTTTTCGAAGCATCATTGGTGCGCTGCGATCCGCGGTGTGGAAGGCGGCGGCCTGGTGGACGGCTTGCCGGTGCACAACTTCCGCACCAATGAAGGCGATATCGCCATGAAGTGCCCTACGGAAGCTCCCATCACGGACCGCCGCGAAAAGGAACTGGCCGACCTCGGATTCATTCCGCTGGTCCATTGCAAGGGCACCGATTACGCCGCATTCTTCAGCGTACAGTCGGCGCAGAAGCCCAAGCTGTACGACAAGGAAGCGGCCAATGCAAACGCCCGGCTTTCGGCGCAGTTGCCTTATATCTTCGCCGTGTCGCGGTTTGCGCACTACCTGAAAGCGATGATGCGCGATAAGATCGGCAGCTTTATGTCTCGCAGTTCGTGCGAGTCGTTTCTCAACCAGTGGATCACGAACTACGTGCTGCTGGACGACAACGCTTCTCCCACGATGAAGGCGCAACTGCCTTTGCGTGAGGCACGCATCGAGGTTGTCGATGTACCTGGCAAGCCGGGCGCTTACCGCGCGGTTGCCTTCCTGAAACCGCACTTCCAGTTGGACGAACTGTCGGTTTCTCTGCGGTTGGTTGCAGACTTGCCGCCGCCGGCCAAGGGTTAGTCCGAGTAGCCGATTGAATTCGAAAACGCCAATGATTTGGGTAGGGGCGAAGTGTCCCTATCCACGAAAAAAACATAACCATAGAAACTAAAGGAGAAAGACAATGGCATTTGATGCATTTTTGAAAATCGATGGAATCGACGGAGAAGCCACTGAGTCGAAGCATGTTAAGTGGATCCAAATCGATTCGTTTTCGTGGAGTGCCCAGAATAACGTGGACCGTACCGGAGCTGGCATGAATACCGGTACGGTTTCCGCGGAGGGTTTCAGCTTTAAGAAGATGGTGGACCAGTCCAGCCCCAAATTGGCGCAAAGCTGCTGCACGGGCGCCCACATCGGCAACGCGCTTCTTGAGGTTTGCCAATCTTCGGGCGAGCGCACCATGTATTTGCAGTATAAGCTTGAAGATGTGATTATCAGCGGCTTCTCCGTCGGCGCCTCGCAGGATTCAGTGAAGCATAGTGCTGTTGGGTTGCCCGGCACTTCCCCGGGCGCAGGGTCACAGAACGCGGGACTTGCCGGTCGCCTTTCCGATCGTCCGGAAGAGACAGTCACGATCAGCTTTTCCAAGTACACGATGACCTACAAGCCCACCAATTCCAAGGGGGCACCTACCGGCAGCGTCGCGGCAGGTTACGATTTGAAGCAAAACGTCAAAGCCTAGCGGAAAGTTCTTTCTGAATGACTGCAAAGGAACTCTACAAAGCTGGAAAGCTCAAAGAGGCGGTGCTGGCGCTGAACGCGGAGGTGCGGGACAACCCCACCGACGCGAAGCGCCGCACCTTCCTTTTTGAGCTGCTCTGCTTCGATGGCAATTTCGATCGCGCCGAGAAGCAGCTTCACGTCCTCAGCCAGGACAGCAGCCAGGCCCAGCTGGCCACCGTACTGTACCTATCGGCGCTGCATGCGGAGCGCACCCGCCAGGACCTGTTTTTGAAGAAGGAATTCCCTGCTGAATCCGCCGAAAGTGACACCTTCGCCGGTACCATCAATGGGCAACCCTTTACTGCAATCTCCGACGCCGACCCACGCATCGGGCCGCGCCTGGAGGTCTACGCCGCCGGCGCGTATCTTTGGATTCCGTTCAAGCACATCGAGAGCATCGAAATGGAAGCGCCAACGAAGTTGCGCGATCTGCTGTGGATCCCTGCGCTGGTCCGCACTGGTCCGGCTTTCAAAGCGACCGAACTGGGTGAGGTCATGCTGCCTGCGATGACCGTCTTCGCCTGCAAACATGAAGATGACGCGGTCCGGCTTGGACGAACGACCGTCTGGCAGCAGGACGAGGCGGGCGTTTTTCCGTTGGGACAGAAGATGTTCCTGGTGGATGACGAAGAGTTCCCGATTCTCGAAGTGCGCAAGATCGAATTCCAACACGCGGAATCCGCGGAGGCCGCCAACTAATCCCCATGCCGCTACGCGATGACCTCCTCAATCCGATTCCCGGCGCCAATCCTTGTGGCCAGAATCTTTATTACGCCCCCCTTTACGACAAGCTGAAGGAGGCGCGCCGGGAAGAGGAGGATATCGCCCAGGGCGAATGGCAGCGTGCACGCAAGGTGGCGGACTGGCCTGTCGTGATCAAGCTGGCTGGCGAGGCGCTGGCAACGCAGAGCAAGGACCTGCAGATCGCCGCGTGGCTGGTGGAAGCGCATCTGACCAAGGAAGGCCTCGCTGTTCTGGCGCCTGGCTTTATATTGCTGCGCGATCTGGTGGACACCTTCTGGGACAACATTTATCCCGAGTTGGAAGACGGCGATGCCGAGATGCGCGCCACTCCGCTCGAATGGGTGGGCAATTATTTCGAAAAGATCATCCGCCGCTCGCCGGTCACCAAGTCCGGCCTGGATACGTTCCAATACAAGGAAGCGCTGCTCACCGGATATGAAGCCGATGCGCAGTCTTCAGAGAAGCTGGAAGTCCGCCAGACTTCGATTGCCGAAGGGAAACTGACCGCTGAAGAGTTCGATAAGAGTTTCGACGCGACGCCCCTGGACTGGTATGAACGCCGACTGGCTGAATGCGATGCATCGCTGGAAGCGTTGGAGAGCCTGCAAGTCGTAACCGAAACGCGCTTCGGCGATGTTGCTCCAGGCTTTGGCAAGCTGCGTACTGCCCTGGAGGAGGTCCGCCAGACCTTCAACATCCTGTTCAAACGCAAGGGCGGAGGCGAATCGGCTGCGGCAGCCGTGCCCGCCGAGCAGGAAGCCGAAGAAACCACGTCCTACGAAGAGCAGTCTTCGCCGCAGCCCGTTCGCCGGGCAGCGCCGCGTGCGAAAAGACCGCTTGGCGAGGAGCCGGCAGACAAGGAAGACGCCTCCGACCGGATCGCCGCAGTCGCCCGCTATCTGCGCCGCGAAGATCCGTACAGCCCTGCGCCGTATCTGCTGGTGCGCGGCCTGCGCTTCGGTGAACTGCGCGCGGGCGGTGAATCGCCCGATCTTTCGCTGCTCGATGCTCCGCCAACAGAGATCCGCCAGGATTTGAAGCGCATGGCGAATGAAGGGCAGTGGCAGGAAGTGCTGGAGGCCGCCGAAAATGCAGTGGCAATGCCGTGCGGCCGCGGCTGGCTCGATGTCCACCGTTACAGCGTGCGGGCCTGTTCGGAACTCGGGTATTCTTACGATCCCATCGCCGCCTCGATCCGCACGATGCTGCGCGGGATTCTTGCCGATTATCCGCAATTTCTCGAATGGACGCTGGCAGACGATACCCCAACGGCGAACGCCGAAACACTCAACTGGTTGCGCGACCAGGTGCTGCCCCCGCCCCCGGCAGCGGTGCAGGATGAAGCCGCCGCGCCTGAACCGGAAGCTGCGCCGGAGTACCGCCAGCCTGATTCGCTGGCTGCGCAGTCCGAGGATGGAGTGATCGATGCGTGGCAACTGGCAATCGACCAGGTGCACGGCGGCAACAATCGGGAAGCGGTGGAGATTCTCTCCCGCGAGATCACGCAGGAGCGCTCCGGCCGCGGCCGGTTTCAAAGAAAAGTCCAACTGGCCAGGATCTGCCTCGACTGCAAATTCGAAGCCATTGCCCGGCCCATTTTGGAAGGCCTCGCCGAGGAGATCGACTCGCGTAAACTGGAAACGTGGGAACCTGCCGATATGCTGGCCCAACCGCTGGCGCTGCTCTATCACAGCTTCAGCAAGGCGGAGCGCGATGCCACGGCGGGCAGGGAATTGTATGCCCGCATCTGCCGGCTTGACCCGATTCAGGCGATGTCGGTTTCGAAATAGGTAGGGAATAGCACACTATGGCTCGCAACGATCCGGATTCCAACGTCACACTTACTCTGCTCGACCGTCTAATTGACCTGGATCCAAAGGTGAGTGAAGAGCCTGCGATGTCTCGCCCGCAATCGGTGCGGCAACTCAAGGCCAGCCTGAAGCGAGACCTGGAATGGCTGTTGAACACACGGCGCACGCCGCTTGAAGTGACCGATCGTGAATCCGAACTGCACCGTTCCCTCTATAACTATGGATTGCCCGATCTCACTAATTTCGGTTTGCATTCAACCAACGATCAAAGCCGTTTGACGTGGTTGCTGGAAGAGACGATTGCCATCTTTGAACCGCGGTTGGAAGGCGTGAAAGTCGCCATGCAACCCATCTCGCCAGGTTCGCGCCAACTGCGTTTCCAAATTGAGGGCCTGTTGAGGATGGACCCCGCTCCGGAACGCGTCTCGTTCGATACGGTGCTGGAGTTGACCAGTGGCGCTTACCAGGTGAAAGGCGAAGCCAGTGCGCGATGAACTGCTTGGGTATTACGAGCGGGAACTGACGTATCTGCGCCAGATGGGCGCGGAGTTCTCAGACAAATATCCCAAGATCGCGGGCCGTCTTCTGCTTGAGCCGACACAGTGCGAAGACCCGCACGTAGAGCGCATGATCGAGGCGTTCGCGTTCCTCGCCGCGCGCGTTCATCTCAAAATTGACGACGAGTTTCCGGAGATCACGGAAGCTCTGCTGAGCATTGTTTACCCGCACTTCATCCGGCCCATCCCGTCGATGTCGGTGGTCGAGTTCCACCTCGATATGGAGCAGGCCACTTCGCCTGCCGGCTTTGCCGTTCCCAAGAATTCGCTGCTTGATTCGCGCTCCGTGGATGGCGCGCCGTGCCGGTTCCGTACCGCCTATGAGACCCGGCTCTGGCCGCTCACCGTCCATGAAGCCCAATGGAAAACGCCTGATCGCTTCCAGCCCGCCATCAAGGCCCCAGGCGCAGTCGCTGCGCTACGCGTGGAACTTCGTTCGCCGAAGGACCTGCCTATCGACAAGTTGAAGCTTTCCAGTCTGCGTTTCTTCCTCAATGGCGAAGGCAGCATCGTCCATTCCTTGTACGAACTGCTGTGCTGCAACACCACGCAAATCCTGCTGCGCGACATCAACCCCAACTCGCGCCGCAAACCGATCGTGCTGCCGGCGAGTGCGCTCAAGCCGGTGGGTTTCGAAGAAGACGAAGGTATGCTGCCCTATCCGCGGCGCTCGTTCACCGGCTACCGGCTGTTGCAGGAGTACTTTCACTTTCCTGAAAAGTTTTTCTTCCTCGATCTTTGCGGGTTGGAGGCGCTGGCAGGATCGGGCTTTCAAAACGGCGTGGAGATTGTGTTTCTGGTTTCCCGTTTTGAACGCGCGGACCGCCAGCAAAGCCTGGAAGTCGGCGTCACCAATAAGACAGTGCGGTTGAACTGCGGCCCCATCGTTAATCTGTTCACTCAGACGGCCGAGCCGATTCTGCTGTCGCACACCAAGACGGAATACCGCGTGATCCCGGATATCCGCCGCCCCAATGCACTGGAAGTATTTTCCGTCGAAGAGGTTGTGACCTCAAATCCGCAGACTGCCGAGATCACGACGTTTGAGCCCTTCTACAGTTATAAGCATGGTGCGGTGCGCGAAAAGAAGAAGACGTTCTGGAGCAGCAACCGCCGCCCGTCAGGCCGCCGGAACGACGAAGGCACGGAAATCTATGTCAGCCTGGTGGACCTTTCAGGCCGCCCCATCCGCCCCGACTTCGATGCTGTTACCGTACGCACCGTTTGTACCAATCGGGACCTGCCCTCGCGGCTTCCGTTTGGCAATGAGAACGGCGACTTTGAGCCGCAGGGCATGGCGCCGATTCGCAGGGTGGTGGCGCTGCGCAAGCCCACTAATACGCTGCGCCCGCCCGTCGGCAAGAGCGCGCTGTGGCGCTTGATTTCGCATCTATCGCTCAACTACCTTTCGATTACCGATGGCGGCAGGGAAGCGCTGCAGGAGATCCTCCGCCTGTACGATTTCAGCAACACCGCGTTCCTTGAAAAGCAGATCGCAGGCATTTTGGACGTGCGCACAAAGCGCCACTTCGCTCGCGTGATCTCGGAAAACGGAATCACGTTTGCCCGCGGCTCCCGTGTCGAAATCGAACTCGACGAAGAGCAGTTTACCGGCTCCGGCGTGTATCTGTTTACGGCCGTGCTGGAACGCTTTCTCGGGCAATATGTAACGCTCAACAGCTTCTCGCAACTGGTAGCGAAAACGCGTCAGCGAAAGGAGGTACTTCGCGAATGGGCTCCCCGGGCGGGTCAGAAAATCCTCCTCTAGCGCAGGCGCAGATGGCCGCCCGGCTGATTGCGGGCGGTCCCGAATTCGAATTCTTTCAAGCGATTCGCATGCTGGAGAGAGTGCTGCCCGATCGTGCGCCGGTTGGGTTATTCGTCCCTCCCTCAACGGAGGTAGTGCGCTTCATCGCCAACCCCGACATGGGCTTCCCGGCCAGCGAAATTCAAAGGATAGAGCTTCCCGCGCAAGGTCCCGTGCGCATGATGGTCAACTTCATGGGCCTGACCGGACCTTCCGGCAGCCTGCCCACCTACTATACGGAGATGGTGCGTGAGCGAATGCGCTCCAAGGATCACGCCATCGCCGCGTTTTTCGATCTGTTCAATCACCGCATTGTGTCGCTGTTTTTTCAAGCCTGGCTGAAGTACCGCTTCAACATCTCCTACGAGCGTGCCGCCTATGAAGGCAACCGCTCGATAGCGGCCGCGCGCGAGGAACAGGAGTCGCTCGAAGAAGAGGTCGTCGTCAACAGCGAGCAGCGGGTCCGCGACCGCTTCTCGCACCACTTGCTGGATCTGATAGGTCTTGGCACCAAAGGGCTGCAGAACCGCCTGCGCGTGGCTGACGATTCACTGCTCTATTTCAGCGGGCTGCTCAGTCTGGAAACGCGCTCCGCCTCCGCGCTGCGCAATCTGCTGATGGACTATTTCGAAGTTCCCGTGGAAGTGGAGCAGTTTGTCGGCGCGTGGTATCCGCTGACCGAAGAGACACAATGCTGTTTCGATCATGGCGAGACCATCTCAGAACAGCTCGGCATTGGCGCGGTATTGGGCGACGAAGTGTGGGACCAACAGTCCGGCGTGCGCCTGAAGCTCGGCCCACTGACCTTGCGGCAGTATCTGGATTTTCTGCCCAATGGTTCGGCCTACCCGGAGTTGCGCTCCCTCACCCGGTTCTTCGCCGGCAACGAAACCGATTTCGACGTACAGTTAATTTTGAAGCACGATGAAGTTCCGCAATGTGAACTTGGCGCCACCAATGAGGTGGCTCCGCAGTTGGGCTGGCTCAGTTGGGCCAAAACGCGGGCGATGTCCCGCGAAGCAAGTGATACGATTCTCAAGATTTAGAGCAGAAGGAAACTGGTAGCAATCATGAATGTCAACCTGAAGTCTCTCATCGGTAAGCTGAATCATCCGGCGCGCACGGCGCTGGAATCCGCGGCAGGCCTGTGCCTTTCCCGGACTCACTACAATATCGAAATTGAGCATTATCTCTATAAACTGCTCGACCAGACGGATGGCGATGCGGCACGCATCCTGCATCACTTCGGTGTCGATACCAGCCGCCTGACCAAGGAACTGGAGCGCGGCCTGGATAAGCTCAAGACCGGCAATGCGCGCACGCCGGCCATGTCGCCCGACGTCTTGAAGATGATGACCGAGGCGTGGACCATCGGCTCCATCGATTTCGGCGCGGCGCAGATCCGCACCGGATTCACCCTGCTGGCGCTGGCCACCAACGAGGAGCTGTCGCGGCTGGTGCTCGATTCCTGCCGCGAATTCCAGAAGATCCAGGCCGAAGTCTTGAGGAAAGACTTTCTCGCTATCGTGGAAGGTTCCTCTGAAGATGCGCAGACCGCCACTGCCGCCAGCGCCGCTGCGGGTGGCGCGGCCCCGGCACGCGCGGCCGGCGGTAAGACTCCCAACCTCGATCAGTTCACCGTTAATCTGACCGAAAATGCCAAGAACGGCAAGATCGATCCCGTCCTCGGACGCGATTTCGAAATCCGCCAGATCATCGACATCCTCATGCGCCGCCGCCAGAACAATCCGATTCTCACCGGCGAAGCGGGCGTGGGCAAGACGGCCGTTGTGGAAGGGTTCGCGGTGCGGGTTGCCAATGGCGACGTGCCGCCTTCGCTGCGCAACGTCTCATTGCGCAGCCTGGATCTTGCGCTGCTGCAGGCCGGCGCGGGCATCAAAGGCGAATTTGAAAACCGGCTGAAAGGGCTGATCGCAGAGGTGAAGTCGTCGCCTACGCCGATTATTCTATTTATTGACGAAGCGCACACCATGATCGGTGCGGGCGGCCAGGCAGGCACGAGTGACGCGGCCAATCTATTGAAGCCCGCTCTTGCCCGCGGCGAACTGCGCACCATCGCCGCCACCACCTGGTCAGAGTACAAGAAGTTCTTCGAGAAGGACGCCGCTCTTGCCCGCCGCTTCCAGGTGGTAAAAGTGGAAGAGCCGACGGAACAGCAGTGCATGGTGATGCTGCGCGGCATTGTCACATCGCTCGAAAACCATCACAAGGTTCGCATTCTTGACGAAGGCGTGGAATCCGCGGTAAAGCTTTCGCATCGCTATCTGGCCGGCCGCCAGCTGCCTGACAAAGCAGTGAGTATTCTGGATACGGCATGTGCGCGTCTCGCCCTGGGTCAGAACTCCGTGCCTGCTGCAATCGAAGATGCAACTCGCATGCTCGACGATCTAGCGGTGCAGGAACGCGTGCTGATGCGCGAATCCTCGGTTGGGGCTAACCACGCCGAGCGGCTCGCCGCCATCGAGAAAAAGAAGAACGAAACAGCTGCCAATCTGGCTTCTTTGAAAGAGCGCTTTGAAAAGGAAAGTGGCCTGGTCTTCAAGATCCGCGACCTGCGAACGCAGCTCGAAGACGCGAAGGAAAAATCGCCTGCGCAATTGGAACAACTCGCCGCCCTCAATGCCGAACTCTCCGCCCTGCAGGGCGAGACTCCGCTGCTGCGCGTCTGCGTTGACGAGCAGATCGTTTCGGAAGTTCTTTCAGCCTGGACCGGCATCCCGGTTGGAAAAATGCAGACCGACGAAATTTCCATGGCTTTGATGCTGGAAAAACATCTCGGATCGCGCGTTATAGGACAGGACCATGCGTTGTTCACGATTGCACAACGTATCCAGATCTCGAAGGCGAAGATGGAAGATCCAAACAAGCCCATCGGAGTTTTCATGCTGGTTGGGCCAAGCGGCGTGGGTAAAACGGAAACCGCGTTGGCGCTGGCGGACCTGTTGTACGGCGGTGAGAAGAACATGATTACCATCAACATGTCGGAGTTTCAGGAAGCGCACACTGTTTCCACGCTCAAGGGTTCGCCTCCCGGCTACGTCGGGTACGGCGAAGGCGGCGTGTTGACTGAGGCCGTGCGGCGCCGTCCGTATTCCGTGGTGCTGCTGGATGAAGTGGAGAAGGCTCACCCCGACGTGCTTGAACTTTTCTTCCAGGTCTTCGACAAAGGCCACATGGAAGATGGCGAAGGCCGCGAAATCGATTTCAAGAACTGCGTAATCATTCTGACGTCGAACGCTGCGACTGACACGGTGATGAAGCTCACCGCGGACCCGGAAACCATGCCTTCGCCCGAAGGCATCATGAAGGCGATCAAGCCGGAGATGAACAAGATCTTCAAGCCGGCGTTCCTCGGCCGCATGGTGTCGATCCCGTATTATCCGGTGCGCGACGAAGCACTGAAAAGCATCATTCGGCTGAAGCTGGGCAAGATCAAACGCCGTCTTCTGGAGAACCACAAGGTGGCTCTGGTTTGTTCCGATGCCTTGATCGAAGAAGTGGCCAAGCGCTGTACGGAAGTCGAGAGCGGCGCCCGCAATGTGGACAACATTCTGAGCAATACACTGCTTCCTGAGATTTCCAAGCAGTTGTTGTCGCGCATGGCGGCCGGTGAAAAAATGAATGAGATGACCGTCGATATTGGCGAAGACGGTAACTTCGTCTACTCGTAGAAATCAAAGAAAGAAAACCCATGCCATTCACGCAAGAGAATCGAAGAATCCAGGTGCAGACGCCGCTCGGCAAAGACGCCTTGCTGCTGAAAAAAATCAGAGGCACGGAATCGATCTCTGGCCTGTTCCATTTCGAGCTGGACATGATCTGTGAACAGCGTGGCGCGCTGGCCTTCGATAAAATCCTGGGCCAGCCCGTCACCGTGAAAGTGGAAACCACTGGGGGCAAATTCCGCTACATCAACGGCATCGCCAACCGCTTCGCCCGCGGCGCCCGAGGCACTGAATTCACCGCCTATTCGATGGAACTTGTGCCGAAGATCTGGCTGTTGACCCGCATCCGCCAGAGCCGCATCTTTCAACAAATCAGTGTGCCCGACATTCTCAAGCAAGTGCTGCAGGGCTTCGACGCAGCCTATGAGATCCAGGGCACGTTCGAGAAGCGCGATTATTGCGTGCAATACCGTGAAAGTGATTTTGAGTTCGTCTCGCGATTGATGGAAGAGGAGGGGATCTACTACTACTTCAAGCATACGGCCGATGGCCATAAAATGGTGATCGCCAACACTCCGCAGTCGCACGCTGCGATGCCCATTGACGATACGTTGATCTATGAGGAGATATTCGGCGGCACGCGGGACGAGGAGAGGATCACCGGTTGGAATAAATCGCAGGAGCTACGTTCCGGCAAGTATCTGCTGTGGGATCACTGCTTCGAGTTGCCCCACAAGCATCTGGATGCCGAAAAGACGGTGCTGGAAAACGTCAAGATCGGCACGATCAATCACAAGTTGAAAACCGGCGGAAACGACAAGCTGGAAATCTACGACTACCCCGGCGCATATAGTCAACGTTTCGATGGAATCGAGAAGGGCGGCGGAGATAACCCATCGGATGTTCAGAAGATTTTCGAGGACAACAAACGCACCGTGGGAATCCGCATGGAGCAGGATACCGTGGCCGGGATCGAACTGCAGGGCGAGAGCAATTACCTCGGCCTTACGGCGGGCCATAAATTTACGCTCCAGCGCCATTTCACGGATGACGGTACATACATTGTCACCTCGGTCACACTGCATTGCGAGCAGGAATACATTCCCGATGCCGACCCGCCGCAACTGGAAGCTTCGAACGAATTCAGCTGCATTCCGCTTGAACTGCCCTATCGTCCGCAGCAGATTACGCCCAAGCCGGTGATTCACGGGACGCAGACGGCTGTCGTGGTGGGGCCCGCGGGCGAAGAGATTTTTACTGACAAGTATTCGCGCGTCAAGGTGCAGTTCCATTGGGACCGCCAAGGCAAGTACGACATCGGCTCCTCCTGCTGGGTTCGTGTGGCAACTTATTGGGCCGGAGGACAGTGGGGAGCGATCCACATCCCTCGTATTGGACAGGAAGTGGTAGTGTCGTTTGAGGAAGGCGACCCGGACCGGCCGATCATTGTCGGCAGCGTCTATAACGCGCAGCTCATGCCACCCTACGAACTGCCTGCAAACAAGACGCAGAGCGGCATCCGGACACGCACGGTACAGGGCGGCAAGAAAGATAACAACGAGATCCGCTTTGAAGACAAGCAGGGCTCCGAGCACATTTACATCCATGCGCAAAAAGATTTTGAGATTCGCGCGGAAAACAATCGGACCGAGCTGAATGAAAAAGATTACAGCTGCACGGTAAACAACGACAAGATTGAGAAGGTTGGCCGCGATCAGCACCAGACCATCAAGCGCGATCTGGTGGTCAAGACTGTTCGGGATGTGAATGTCGACGTTGGCGGCAAGCAGGCCGTGAATATCGGAGGATCGCTTTCCGTCAAGGCGCAGGCCGTCGGCGAAGAGTTCATGAGCCACAGCGAAAGCAACACTGGTTCCTACTACCTGCAGGGCATGAACGTGGTGATAGAAGGCATGCTTGGTATTACCCTAAAGGTTGGCGGTAATTTTATCAATATTACTCCCTCTGGAGTCGCGATAGTCGGCATGCCGATGGTGATGATTAATAGCGGGGGAGGCCCTGGGTCGGCCTCGGCCAATCCGCTTGTGTCACCCATCGCTCCGCTTGATCCGCTTGAGCCGATGAAACCCGGCGAGACCACTAAGCCGGACCCGCTCTCGGCGTCATCTTCCTCATCAGCGGGCAGCGGCGGCAGCGGTGGCGCCGGCTCGGACGCACCAACGCACGATCCAACCTCGGAGGAGAACAAAGACAAGAAGCACTGGGTGGAGGTTCAGCTTCTCGATGACGCCGGTCAGCCGATCCCCAGCGAATCGGTCCGCGTGACATTACCGGATGGTTCGGTGAGCGACGGCACTACCGATGAGAAGGGCCTCTATCGCGTGGAGAATATCGATCCAGGCAACTGCGACATCACCTTCCCGAACCTCGACAAAGACGCGTGGGAACCGAAGTAGGAGACTCTTATGGCAAAAATCACTGCATCGCAAGGAGACAGCATCTTGAGCCTTGCCCATGACAACGGCCATTTTTGGCAGAAGCTCTGGGACCATGGCGAGAATGCCGCACTCAAGGCCAAACGCAAGAATCCGCACCAGATTATGGAAGGCGACGAGGTATTCATCCCAGACCTGGAGTTGAGGACCGAATCGCGCGGTACGGATGCTCGCCACGTGTTTAAGCGAAAAGGCGTGCCGGCCAAAATGAAGATGCAGCTTTTCCTGCTGGGAGAGCCGCGCGCTGGCGAAGACTATGTTCTGGAGCTCGACGGCAAGCTTATCACCGGAAAGCTCGATGGCGACGGCAAGCTGGAGGAGTTCATTCCGCCGAACTGCAAGGGCGGCTCGTTGAAGCTGAATGCCGGCAAAGAGATCATCCCCATCAAGCTGGGCTTCCTGAATCCAATCGACGAGATCTCAGGCGTGAAACAGCGTCTCAATAATCTCGGATTTAGTTGCGGCAGCGAAGACAACGACTGGAGCGACGAATCGAAAGCCGCGCTCAAGGACTTTCAGGCGAAAAATGGCCTGCCGGATAGTGGGGAATTGGATGGCGGCACGAAATCCAAACTCCAGGCGCTGCACCCGTAAAGAGGAACTATGGACGCAATTGGAAGTGCTCTCAGTGCGGCAAGCAACATCCTTGGCGGTCCCAAGGGTGGCGGCCCGGCCGCTATCAAGGACGAAACGCTCATTTGGGTGAAGGGCGATCAACTGGCTGTTCCCGAACCCAACCAGGGCGGTGCGCATGCTCCTGAAGATCTTCGTGTCCATGATGGCGGTGCGGCCATTGAGTTCCTTCACTTCGGCTACGTTTATCCTGATATCTCTACCAATTTTGGTCACGGGACAAAGACGGATGATGCGTTGCTCGATCTGGAAAAGGGCGCGAAGTCGCACGCATTCATGTTTCGTGCGGCATTGGAGCGCGAGGCGATTCTGGTGAGTGGTTTCATGACCGGATGCCAGCGAGTTCTCAAGGAATATGAGGACAGCAAGGGTGGCGTGGGCGATGCTCTGGCAATGGCCGGCGATCTTCTGGGCGGAGGCGGCGGCAGTAATGCGGGCCCGAAGGCGTCCGATCTGGATGCGTATGGCGCCAAGATCAAAGCTGCCGGGGGAGTCTTGAATACTGCCTCCGTCAAGTATACGGACATTCACAAAACCGGGGTCGACCTCTACCAGGGCTACCGTAATTTCGCCAAGTTCCGTGACGATATGATCACCAAGCCGCCGGGCTCAGGCGGAGGTGCGGGCATGCTCGGCCAGATCAGCGCGATTTCGGGTGCTGTGGGGAGCCTTGGCAAAATCATGAACGTGATCCAAGGAATCGCGTTCAAGATGTTCGATGTCTACGTGGCCATCTTTGTTCGCATCAGCAGTGCGCAGGAGCAGAAAATTTGCGATGCGTGCCGACAGATTTCCATCAATGCGATTCAGACCAAGTTTTCGCCGGTCTATCCGGTGTGGCATCCGAAGCCGGATCCTGAGCCTGACCCGAACGCCAACTCCAATTCGAACAGCGATCCGACGCCGGTTAAAGCTCTCAACGACGCTTACAAGACAGTCGAGGAGACCAAGGACAAGGTCGATAAGGCGCAAAAGGACATCAAGGACTTCTTTGAGGGTGCTAGTAAGGATGCTCCGGGAGCTCCTTTCGTCGATCTCGCTTTCGGGATTGCTCCGCCGCCGGATCCCGTGGATGGCAAGCCCAAGCCCCCGATCAAGCCGGCCAAGGAAGTTGCTGCAATGGTTGTTTCCGCCTTCGAGGATGCCATCAAGCAGAAGGGTTTGCCTGACTTTTTGACCGATGTGATCGAGGAGATCGTAGAAATTAACGATGAATTCCTGCGCGCCATTTATAAAAAGCTTTGCGAAGTGGATCCGGCTTCGGCCATTCCCGAGGATCAGGTTTTTGAGGCCGCCCGCAAGCGGCTGCTGCAGAAAATTGTTGACCTGCTGATCTCGAAGGTATCCTTTCTGCAGAAGGCGAAGGACTTTTCTTATGGCGTCCAGGGCGTCAATCTTTCGCCTGGCCGCGCGCTCGATGCGGGCGAGGACAAGTTGAACGAAGAACTTGGGGCCAAGCTCGATCCAGTCCTTAAGATCATGATCGGACAGTGCGTCGATGTGCTGGAAGGGCTGCGCCAGCAGGCCAATAAGCAGAAGGCCATGACCATGGAGGTTTACTTTGGTCTGTTTCCTTACATTCTGGCGCTGAATTTCCGCAATACATTTTTTCCGGTCTGGGATTTGCTGATTGATAATACCTTTGGCAAATTGGGCCCGGTGGCCGATGCAATTAAATTCGCCCGCAACACGATGAAGGCCGCGCAGAAAAGCGTTGACGATGTGCGCGAAGCGAAGCAGCGCGCGGAGAAGGTTTACGACCGCGCCACGCGCGACGGCCTGCAAGTCGGCTCTGGTGGCCAGAACTTAACCGGGTATCGCGACGATATGAATAGTAAACTCGATCGCGATGGTGACGCGCCTGCAAAGCCGGAAGTGATTCCTTTCTTCCCACTGGAGGGAAGATTGAACAGCGCAAGCGGCGTTGAGATCAAAAAAGCGGAATACGATACAGTGAAAAAGGAGGAGAAGTGGACGCATGCTTCGAATGCGCCTGCCTAAACAGCCATGCCCCCAGCAGCCAGAATGACCGATATGCACGTCTGTCCGATGGTGACCGTTTTGGTCCCGCACGTCGGAGGGCCCATCCTGCCTCCCTGTTGCCCCACCGTTCTGATCGGCATGCTGCCCGCTGCTCGCGTGGGTGACATGGCTACGTGCGTCGGACCGCCCGATGTCATTGCATTAGGCTCTATGACCGTGATGATTGGAGGTATGCCTGCCGCCCGCATTGGCGACCTGACAGCGCATGGCGGCACCATCGTGCTGGGTGAACCGACCGTGATTATAGGCGGCTAGAAAAAATACATCACGAAGCCAAGCAACTTCATGATGACGTAAACCAGGGTCACCAGTTCGATCCAACGCACATACTTCACCCAACGCGGGCTCATGAACTCAAAGCGGATTAGCCCCGCGCAGAGTATTCCAATAAAGATTGGATATGGATGAAGCAACTCCTCGTTCATTTTCTGGTACAGAACCAGACCAATGAAATAAAGCAATGGCCAATTGCTTTCGGTCGCCATCTTCGGGCGGACCCATGCCATCAATGCCGTAATGGCAATCAGGACAAGTGCAAGAAACCCCGAATCCGTCAGTCTGAGTCCCATAGCATTAGAACGACCACGTCAAGCTGGTATAACATGTATTTGCCTGATAGTTCTGTAGCAACAGAAACTTCTCCGAATAGTCATAATACTGGTATCCGAAGTTCCACCGTAGCCGCTCGTGCAGCTTGAGCGACAAGCGCACCAGCGGCGACTGGTACGAGAGCGGAAACGTCTGCGCCACCAGGAAGGCTGACAGGGTTGCCACATTGGGACCAGCGGCGGCAGTCGCTCTGCCATCGCCCAGATCCTGCACGCGGGAATAGCCGAAGAAGATGTCGGCGCGTTTGCGGATTGCCGCGCGTGCACCGATGTTGATTGAATGGATGTTGCTGATATAGAGGGATTCGTCGCCGTGAATCAACGACGGATTTCTTCCGCCCTGGAGTGCGAAGTAGGCAATCCCACTGACCGTATCCAGATGCATTTTGGTGTAGCCGGCATCGAATGATAACCAGGTCTTCGCGCTGTAGTTGGCATCGAAGCTGTAGCTGCGGCCCTTCGATGCGTAGACGAAGAGGTTTGACGAGTTGGTGTTGTAGCTTGAACGCGCCGATGCGGAGAGCGTCAGGTTCTTCTCTTTCCACTGAACCCGTCCGCCCAGCGCGTGGTAGTTCTTATCGCTGGTTGTATAGATTGGTTTATCGGAGCGAGCCAGTTCGCTGTCGAGGCTGATACGCAGCTTCTTCACTGGCGTCAGACGCACGCCAAACCGGCCGGAATTTGTTGTGTTGGTCTGTTCGGCTGCCACCGGCAGCTTCAGCGGCGGCAGGTCGGTATCCTGCACAGACCGGATCAGGCGGTTCGAGTAACTGTAGCCGCCGTTGAACTGGACGTATTTCGTAGGCCGGTAGGTAACGTCCGTCAGATTGCTGATGGTGCGGATCGCCAGGTATTGGAAGTTCAACAAAATGTCGTCTTTCGTCGCATTGTTGACCTCAAGGAAACTCGAAGTTCCTTCCATTTTGGTGTTGGTGACCGCAGTGTGATTGGAGATCGTCCATTTATCGGACGGGAAGATGCTCACGGTCAGGTTGCCCGTGGTCACCGGGCGGTTGGCGTTTCCAAACAGGACGTCCTGCTTATTGGCGCCGCTGCCAAAGCGATCCGTGCCGATGGCCGTCTGGTCAAAGACAAAATTGTTCTTGCCTGAGGTGTGTGTGAAGCGTCCGTTGATCAGGTACCATTTCTGCCTGTCGTTAATGAGGTTCAGGCGCCAGTACGGCGCACTGCCACGCAAGGGTTCAGCGCGTTTGAACGACGTGAGCGTTGTGCTGTCGGTAAGGTTGTTTCCCTGGTTCAGCCCGGTTGACGTTGTGCCGCTGTCTTCTTTGAAGTTGTCCCAGCCATGCATCCAGTTCAGGCGGAATCCGAACACGTCGATCTCATTGCCGATGCGGAACTCGTTGCGCATGCGGCGGATGTTTTGGAACAACGGGAATTCGTCGCTGCGGTTATCGAACTGTTGCGTCGTGCTAAGCGCCGGGCCGTTTTGTGAGTTGCGCGTGTACCCGAGAAAGAACTTGATCTTCGATTGTGGCAGCAAGGTCAGATCGTGATCCTGCAGCTTGTGTACCGTGTCAATCAGATGCTGCCCGTTGCTGATGGTTAACGCCGGGTTGAAGTAGTTGTTCGATCGCCATGACATGTCGTAACGGTAAAGCCGGTTCTTTTGAATTCGCAACGTGGCCGATTCGTAAGGGTCATTGCCGAGTCCTTGCGTGCTGATCACCAGTTCATCGAAGTACTTGCCCTTGCCGGCTTTCGAGTACATGCTGAACTGGCTCCCCAGCAACCGGATTCCATTGCCGAAATTGACGTCGCTGCGATATTTACCTTCATTGCCCTCCACGCTGTGGAAGCGGTAGCCGGTCTCAAAATACTCCGAGACGTTGTAATCTTCGAACACGGTTTTCCCACGAATGGGTCCGGTCGGCTCATTCGTCGGCGCGACCACCGGTTGAGCAATAGCTGCGGCGAAGGAGGCGAGCAGTGTGAATGTGAGTTTTCTGTTCATGTTCGTCTCCTTATTTCAAAAACGTCGGGTCAGAGTTCGATCCGTGGATTCGAACATGGCAGGTTGTGCAGTTCTGATATCTCGGGTCGGCCATATTGTGCGTGCCGGTTTGCGTCCGAATCCCGCTGCTTTGTATGCCGAAGTTGCCCGTGCCGTTATGGCACTCCAGGCAGACCGTCATTATGGTTGGCCGCCGCAACATCTTCTTGTTCATCGAGCCATGCGGATTGTGGCACGTCTCGCAGCCTTCCACCCGCACCGAGGCATGCTCAAAGGCGAACGGGCCGCGCTTATCGGAGTGGCACTTCAGACAGGGTTCTTCATTGGCAAGAGCCTGGTCGACCATGCGTGGCCTGATGCCGGCGCGCCATGTAGGCGCCGCGGTTCCGTGCGGATTATGACAGTCCGTACACTGCATAAAGCCTTCGTTCACGCGGTGCTTTGAGGGCATCGAGAACAGTGCTCGTATGTTAGCGTGGCATCCATAACAAAGATCGGCCTGCCGTTTTGCCAGCAGCGATTTTCCATTGCCCGCTGCCTTATGGATGGAGTGACAATTGTTGCAGGCCACTTCGGCCATGGTGTGGGAACTGCGCCGGATATTGCCTCGTGACAGATCTTTGGTGTGACAGGTGAGGCAGGTATCGGTCGCATGCCGTGCGTCCATCAGCGAGAAAGCGCCGATCGAAGTTTTTCCGCCTCGCGCCTCTACGTGGTTCTTGCCTGGACCGTGACAGCCCTCACAGCCAGTCTGAGCCTTTGGAAGATCGCCTGCGGCGATGCTTTTGAAGTGGGGATTCTTGTTGAAGTTCATCCATACGTCGGGATGGCAACCACGGCAGACGGTGCTGCCAACGTAGGTATTCTCAGCAGCCACGGCGACGGTGGCAAAAAACAATAATCCGGTAATCAAGTGATTCACAATTAGACGCACCTGTATCATCATAAACCGGATACTCCTCCAGAGGCACAGCTCGGGAGGAGTATTCACAACTGAAAAGTATGAGTCAGCTTAAAAAACGTAGCTGATGCCGATGAGCGGGACGAAATTGTTCATCCATCCGGACGGGCTTGCACCATTCACTGGAAGGATAATCTTGGATATGAATGGGGACATATTGTCGCGCACTTCCAACCGCAGACTGATGTGCGAAGAGAGGGCGAATTTTACACCGCCGCCAAAGGTGACCATTGGCTTAAGCTCGCTTGTGTTGGTCAGTACGGCAAACTTGTTGAGAGCCTGGTATGCCGATTCCGTTCCCGTTCCCTGATAGAGCTTAAAGCCGCCGCCCGCAAGCACATAGGGGCGAACCTTGGCTTTGGTATCGGTAAAGTGATAGAGCACGTCATAGTGGAAGCCATGCGACTTGCCGCCGAAGGTGACATTGGTTCCACCCGACGACAGTTTCAGATCGTTCATCTGGTAGTCGTAATGGAATTCGCCGGACAACTTCTTGTACATGTTGTTGCCGATCCACGCACTGATGGCGATGCCATTGTTGAAGCCCGCGTCACCAGTGGCTGTGGTGGAAGTCAGGCTCTTGGATTGGTAAAAGCTCTCGCCGAACCCTCCGCCGACCTCGTATTGCGCCTCCGTATTGGCGCTGGATTTGCTTTTCTGCGACAGTTGCGCCATCGCAGTTTGTGTCAGCGCCCCTGAAGCGAATGCCAGGAGCCCCGTTGAAAGTAGGAATCGGTTGATTCTCATCATGCCCCTTCTATCGTCAGGGGATTCCCCGTACTTTAGACCAAAAGTACTGGAACTTCGACTTTTTATTGCCCACCACATCTTCCGCCGCCAAGATCACGCTAGACTAAGATTCTTGAACCCAATCGCACGCTGGACCCCGACCGTCACCATGACGTTGATGTCGCTCATCAGCTACATCGACCGCAATACGCTTGCCCTGCTTGCCCCAACCATCCTGAAAGAGGCGGGTTTGAATCAGGAGCAATACGGGTTCATCATTTCCGCTTTCTCCATCGCTTACATGATTGGCAACCCGGTGTGGGGGCACTGGCTCGATCGCTTCGGCCTGCGCCGCGGACTCACCGCGTCGGTCTCATTCTGGACGCTTTCTTCGGTTGCCCACGCCGTCGCCGGCGGCTTCTGGAGCTTCGCCATCGCCCGCTGTGCGCTGGGTTTTGGCGAGGGCGCCACGTTTCCAGGCGGGTTACGCACGGTGGTACAAACCTTGCCACCGGAAAGCCGTTCACGTGGAGTCGCCGTCGCCTATAGCGGCGGTTCGCTCGGTGCTGTTCTTACGCCGATCATTGTTACGCCTATCGCCCTGATGTGGGGCTGGCGTGGAGCGTTCTGGTTCACCGGCCTGGTAGGCGTCGTCTGGCTGATCCTGTGGATGTTCGTCAGCCGTTCCGTTCCCGATGTTGCCCCAACCGCTCATGCCTCCGTTGCTGCTCCGAGAATCGACGATCCACGCTTGTGGAGTTTTATCTGCGCCTACGGGCTCGGCGCCCTGCCGCTGGCTTTCGTGCTCTACAACGCCGCACTCTATTTGAGCCACGCCCTTGGAAAAACGCAGGCCGAGATCGGCGCGGTCCTGTGGATTCCGCCACTTGGGTGGGAGGCTGGGTACTTCTTCTGGGGCTGGATCACCGACCGCTGGCTGAAGAGCGCACGTTCGCAACAGGCCAGCTACAAGCGGTTGTTTACAATCCTGTTGTTCTTAAGCCTTCCACTAGCATTTACCACGCACTTTCCCTTTTATTGGCTGGTCCTTTTCGAACTGTTCTTTTCGATGTTTGTCGCCGCGGGCTTTGTGATTGGTGCGGTTTCGTATGCAACCAGCGTCTACTCAACTCACCATTCCGGCCTGATCGCCGGCATCGGCGCAGGATCGTGGTCAGCCGCGGTCGCGCTGGTTATGCCCATCATGGGACGACTATTCGATCAACAAATGTATGAACAGGCCTTCTGGCTGGCTGCCACCTTCCCGGTTCTTGGCTACATCACCTGGTATAACCTTGATCAAAGGGTCACTCGCTCGCAATAACAATCTCCACACGCCGGTTGCCGGCGCGCCCCTCTGCGGTTGCGTTCGAAGCTGCGGGCCGGTTCGGGCCATCGCTCGAGACCGTCAAGCGTGATTCTTCTATATCGAATTCACTGGTCAGCATCTCCATGAGGCTGAGCCCGCGCTTGGCTGACAACTCCCAATTGTTCCGGAACCGCTTAGTGTGAATCGGCATCGCATCGGAATGCCCAATCAGCGTCACTGCGTTGGGAATTGCCCGAAGCTCATCGGCGATCTGCTTCACCACCGGCAATGCCGAACGGCTGACGTGATCATCCCCTGAATCGAACAAAATCGCTTGCGGCAAACTGATCACCACACCACGGCGCTCCAGCTTCACGTCCAGCCCCGTTTTCGATAACCGCTTCTCAAGACCGGCCAATGGATTTTCCACGGTAGCCGGCGGCACGACAACAGCTGGCTTCGGCGGAGGGGCGGCCTGCGACTTCAACGCCACCGAAATGAAAAAGACCAGCAGGATGGTTAGGATATCCAAATAACTCGCCATCCAACGGTCCTGGCTTCGTTTGTCAGGCTCCAGATATTTCGGCCTCATCGTGTGGCCCCTTCACGCACAAAGTAGCTCAGACGTTCGCGAACCAGCGCCGGATGGATCGCATCAAAGATGCACATCACGCCTTCCATCACCATTTCATGGGTCTCAAAAGCGTCGGCCACCCGCGAACGTATGCGATGCGCAGCCGGCAACAGAATCATATTGGCCAACCCCAAGCCGTAGATTGTCGAAACAAATGCCATGCCTACGCCACCCGCAACCAACTGCAGGTTGGAAAACTGCCGCAGCACGTCAATCAAACCGACTACGGTCCCCAATACTCCGATGGTGGGAGCAAACCCGCCCGCGACCTCCAGTACTTTCGCATCCGCCTCCCCCTGCCGCTCCAAAAGCTTCAGTTTCATTTCCAACGCGGAGTGCAACTCCCAACGCTGCTGCACGTCCAGCATCAACAGCAGCGCCTCCCTCAGAAACGGATCGGAGGCTTTCCCAATCAACGGCTCAATGCTCACCAACCCGCCAATCCTTGCCGCTTTGGCGAAGCTCATGATCTCATCAATCAGCGCGGCCCGGTTGGTTTCCGGACTCCATAGCAGGCCAGCCACGCGCCGCGCCGAATGCATCAAACTATGCCGCGGGGTCGTCAGAATCAGCACGCCGAGCGAGCCGCCGAGGACGATCAAAGCGCCTGCCGGCTGAAAGAAGTAACCTACTTTCACGCCCGTCGCCGCGATTCCTGCCACAGTAGCGGCTAAGGCAATCGTAATCCCGAGAAGCATCGACCAATCCAGCCGTTGCCGGATCTGCTTCAGGCGCTGCTCGATCGGTGCATATTTGAGTACTGCTGCGGATGTTGACACAGTTCCCCTCCGCCCGTCACCCTTGCACCCACGATGCCAAAGCGGAGCAAAGGAAATAAAGCGGATATCATGCACATACCTGGCGAGAAATTGTCACTGCGTCAGAATCTCGACGCCAATTACAATTTCAGGAAGATCTTCCTCTTGTACATGACCCACGCAATCCCGTAAAAGAAGGCAACGTAGGCGATGGCGAAAAGCAGTGAGGCATTCAATGGCGAAGCCAGCGGCGCAAATACATTTTGATAAAGCGGGCCGCGTACTCCTGACAACGACAACAATCGAGCCACCAGTCCGCTCAGCACAAACATGGCGATTGCGTTCATGCCATAAACCCGCAGCGGCCGCGACCAGCGTTCGTAGCCATTGCCGTCGATCACCCAATAGAAGCACCCGAACACCAACATCGCCATGCCGGCCATGAACACGGAATACGAACTGGTCCACAGGCTTTTATTGATGGGCATCGCCAGTTCCATCAATGACCCCGCCCACAAAAGCGCTGCGCCGCCCGTGAACATCCAGGCGGCTTTCTCCGCCGTGGTCTTCGCCGATGCCAGCAGGTGCCCCGCCAGGATGCCGAACAGCACCGTCGCAATCGCCGGCAGCGTGCTCACCACGCCCTCCGGATCCCACACTTTCGTCACCGACCACATGTGGCCCGTCAGCACCAGGCTATCCACGTAGCGCGCGAAGTTCGCGTCCTTGTCGAAATTGCCGCCCATCAACAGCGCATATAGAACCAACAGCCCGCCTGCCGCCACCGCCTGTCCTCGCCACTTCGTATACAGAAAGATCGCCGATGCGATCAGGTAACAAACCGCGATGCGCTGCAGCACCCCCGGAATGCGAATGGTCGCGAAATTGTATTTCGGAAAGCCATTCAACAGCAGCCCGATGAGAAAAATCAGCGCCGCACGGCGCAGCGCATGCAGCAGCAGCGTGCGCGGCTCGCCACCCCGCCGGGCAAATGACAGCGTCATGGAAACGCCGGAAATCCACAGGAAAAACGGAAACACCAGATCGGTAAACGTCCACCCATTCCACGCCGCATGTTCCAGCGGCGCGTAAACATCTTTGCCCGATCCCGGGCTGTTCACCAGGATCATCGACGCGATAGTCGCCCCGCGAAACGCATCCAGCGAAAGTAGACGTTCAGTTTTCATGTCTATAAGCAGGATAAAATATCTGGAGCATCTATGACGTTCTTATTTTCCATTCTGAGTGCCGGCGCACTGGCATTCGCCGCCGACGGCCTGCCCGATAAGGCCGCCGCGATCTTAAACAAGAACTGTGCCGGCTGTCACGGCGGCGCGCTGAAGATGGCGAACCTCGACTTGCGCACGCGCGACGGCATGCTCAGCGGCGGCGAGCGCGGGCCGGCCATCGTTCCCGGCAAGCCCGAAGACAGCCGCGTCTATCGCTTCGCCGCGGGTCTCGATCAGCCGTCGATGCCGCCTGGAAAAACATTGCCCGCCGATCAGGTTGAAATCCTTCGCCAGTGGATCGCCGCAGGCGCGGAAATGAAAGCCGGCGCCATTCCTAAAGAGGAAGGCAACGCTGCGTTGGCCAAATTGGAAGACCGCCCAATCACCGCTGAAGAGCGCAATTTCTGGGCCTTCCGCAAGCCTGTGCGCGTCACGCCGCCGAAGCCCGGCAATCCAATCGACGCGTTTCTAGCCGCCGCGCTCGATGCCAAAGGCCTGAAGGCTTCGAAGCCCGCAGACCGCCGCAGCCTCATCCGCCGGGCTTATCTTGACCTCATCGGCCTGCCGCCGTCGACCGAACAAATCGATGCCTTCCTGAAAGACACTTCGCCTAATGCTTTCGCCAACACCGTGGAATCGCTACTCGCTTCTCCAGCCTATGGCGAACGCTGGGGACGCCACTGGCTCGACCTTGTCCGCTACTCTGATTCCGGCGGCTACGAGTACGACCGCGACCGCCTGAATGGCTGGCGCTACCGCGACTACATCATCGCCGCGTTCAATAACGACAAGCCTTACGACCAGTTCCTGCGCGAACAGATCGCTGGCGACGAACTCGACAATCCAACGCACGAAACCCAGATCGCCACCGGCTATCTGCGCCAAGGTCCGGAAAACAACATCAAAACCGAACAGACGCGCATGGACGAAATCGACGACATCATCGTCACCACCAGCAACTCGTTCCTTGGCCTTACCGTCGGCTGCGCGCGCTGCCACAATCACAAGTTCGATCCCATACCGCAGAAAGATTACTACCGCATGCAGGCCGTCTTCTTTCCGGCGAAAGCGAAAGATGTGCCGCTGGTGGAAAAGGACAAGGTCGCGGCGCACGATGCCGAAAACCGCCGCATCACCGAACTGCAGGACCCGCTGAAGAAGCAGCTCAACGAACTGGAAAAGCCCTATCGAGCAACACTGCGTGCGAAGAAGATCGCCAGCCTGCCGGAGTATTTCCGCACCGCGCTCAACACGCCCGAAGAGAAGCGCAGCGAAGGCCAGAAGCTCAACGCCGTGCAAGTGGAAAAGACGCTCACCATCGAGCCGGCCGACCTCGTGGCTATCCTGAAGCCTGAAGACGCCGAGAAGCGCAGCGGACTCAACCGGCAGATCGCCAAGCTCGAAAAGCAACGCCCGGCCGATCTGCCGCAAGTGATGACCGTGGCCGAAACCGGCGCCAAAGCCCCCGATTCCTACTTCCTGCACCGCGGCAACGTTGGGCAGAAAGGCAGCAAGATGTCCCCCGGCGTTCTCACCGTAGCTACCAACGGCGAATGGAAATTCCCCGAACCGCCCGCCGGTGCCAAGACCGCCTATCGCCGCCGCGGCTTTGCCGATTGGCTCACCTCGCCCGAAAATCCGCTCACACCGCGCGTGGCCGTCAATCGCATCTGGATGCATCACTTCGGCGAAGGCATCGTGCGCACGCCCAGCAATTTCGGCCGCACAGGCGAACGGCCCACGCATCCCGAACTGCTCGATTGGCTCGCCACCGAATTCATCGCCAAGGGTTGGAGCGTGAAGGCCATGCATCGGCTCATCATGAATTCCAAAGCCTACCAGCAATCGAGCGAAGATATCGAAGCGAACGTGAAGGTCGACCCCGATAATCGCATGCTGTGGCGCATGCCTCGCCGCCGCGTGGAAGCCGAAGCCATTCGCGATTCCATCATGGCCGTCGCAGGCACGCTCAACGCAAAGCAGGGCGGCCCCGCAGTGTTCCCCTACATCGATCCGGCGCTGTTCCAATCCAGTTCCAAACGCACGTGGCCCGGCCGGCCTGATACGGACCGCGATACGTGGCGGCGCAGCGTATATGTCTTTTCGAAGCGCTCCATTCCGCTGCCTATGCTCGATATCTTCGACAAGCCCGACTCCATCTCTGCCTGTGGCCGGCGCAATCGCAGCACCATCGCTCCGCAGGCATTGATACTGATGAACAACTCGTTCGTGCGCCTGCAAGCAAAGATGTTTGCCGAGCGGTTGGAAAAAGATGCCGCGCACGACGCCTCCGCGCAGGTCCGCCGCGCCTTCGAACTCGCACTCAGCCGCAAGCCTTCGCAATCGGAAGAGGAGCGTGCACTCTCATTCATTCGTAACGACTCGCTAGGCCTCGTCGATTTCTGCCAGGCTCTCTTCAACCTCAACGAATTTGTGTACATGCCATGAGTAAACGATTTTTATCCCGCAGAGAACTGCTCAGCCAGGCCGGTGGCGGCATCGGCGCCCTCGCCCTTGCTGACATCATGAAAGGCGCGCCGGCCAAGTCTGCCCTGTCGCCGCACGCGCCCCACTTTGAAGCGAAGGCGAAGGCCGTCATTTCGATTTTCTGTTACGGCGGTGTCAGCCACGTCGACACGTTCGACCCGAAGCCCGAACTGCTGCGCCGTCAGGGCGAAGTGATGACCGGCGTCGGCAATGTCGTCGTTGCGCAAGGCACGCCCGGCGGCATGATGCCTTCGCCTTGGGAGTTCAAGAAGTACGGCCAGTGCGGCATGGATGTCTCCAGCCTCTTCCCACACGTGGCGAAGAAGGCCGATGAGATCGCGCTGATCCGCTCCATGCACTGCATCAGCAACGATCACGCGCCCGCGCTCTATCAGATGAACACCGGCTTCATTCAGGCCGGCTACCCGAGCATGGGCAGTTGGATCACCTACGGGCTCGGCACGGAAAACGAAAACCTACCCGGCTTCGTCGTCTTCACTGATCCGCGCGGCGGCCCCATCGGCGGCGCGCCCAACTGGGGCAACGGCTTCATGCCTGCCGCCTATCAGGGCACTCCGTTTCGCTCGCAGGGCGACCCCATCGTCGATTTGAAACCGCCGGCCGACATGACGCCTGAGCGGCAGCGCCGCTGGCTCGATCTTCTAGGCAAAATGAACGCCGAGCACCTGGCGAAGAACCCCAACGATTACGAACTCACTGCACGAATTGAATCCTACGAACTGGCGTTTCGCATGCAGAGCTACGCCACCGATGCGGTCGACATCAACAAAGAATCCGAAGCGACCAGGAAGCTCTACGGCCTGGATGAAAAACTCACCGAATACGTTGGCCGGCAATGCCTGATGGCCCGCCGTCTGGTCGAACGCGGAGTCCGCTTCGTGCAGATCTATTCCGGAGGCGGCAACTTCCAGGAAAGCTGGGACGCGCACTGGGACCTCAAGGAAAATCACGAACAGCACTGCGGCGAAACCGATAAGCCCATCGCCGGCCTGCTGAGCGATCTGAAGGCCCACGGCCTGCTCGATTCCACGCTCGTCATCTGGCACGGCGAATTCGGCCGCATGCCAATTTCGCAACGAATGACCGGCCGCGACCACAACCCGCTCGGCTTTAGCATCTGGCTTGCAGGCGGCGGCATTAAGGGCGGTCAGATTGTCGGCGCCACCGATCAATACGGTTACGCTGCTGCGGAAAACAAGAAGTCAGTGAACGACGTGCATGCGACGATTCTGCATCAGTTGGGTCTGAATCACGAAAAGCTCACGTATCCGCAAAACGGCCGCCAGATGCGGTTGACCGATGTGTCCGGCGAACTGATCAAAGAAATTATTGCTTGACAGGAATTCCGAACAGTTCAAGATAGCTGCACGATAAGACAGATTCATCTGGACTAATCTCGATTCTTGCTCTCAGGCCTTTAGAAAGGAACATAGGGACATCTAAGTCGAGAACGAATACTTCTTGAAAGGAAAGGGTATCGGCAAGCTCCTCTGCTTCCTCGTTTAGTACACGCAGAATCCGATCGCGTTGTTGGCTCTCCGCAAGATCGTTCTTCTGTGCAGGCAAACGGCTAAGTACGACGGTGAGTTCTAGCTCACCCAACCGGGCTTCGCGCCGGAACTTCCTAATGCTTCTCAGCACTGCACGGGCCCCGTCCAGATTCTCCAGCGCTGGCAACACAAAGCAAACTACTCTTTCCGCAAGCAGCGTAGTTGCCACCCCGCCCATCTCGGTAATACCCGTCCTTGAGTCAATCAGCAAAAAATCGGGATTCAATTCCTCCAAGATTCTGTTCTTTAGGTCGAGAAACATCTGGATACCCTTAGGGTCATTGGAGAAGAACATCTCATGCCAATTAATGGCAGAAAGTTTGGACCAGTATTCCATTGAAGGTACTTTTCCCGCAGGAATAAGACTGAGCAATGGAGTGCCGACACCAGGAACGGGAACATCGACAACGTAATCCTTTATCGACTGAGGCGCCAGTCCTTCAACATAAAACGAATGGATATAATCAACAACTCCCGCGTTGACAGTCAGCGGTCGCCCTTCGGGATCCGCGGAGAATTTGTAGTGGAGCCCCGGTGCCTCCAGATCGAAATCGATCGCCACAACTTTGAGCCCAAGCCTCGCCAGATCGCGCGCCCCATTCGCAAGGGCTAGGGCTCGTCCAGTACCACCTTTGTAGGAATAAAAGGTAATAGTCGTCATCGTTGCTACCGGCCAGCTATAAGAAAGGATTTGTAGCTCGACAGACACCTTGAGGCGTTACTGGCAAACTCCACCAGTGCGGGATTTTTCTTTAGACTTGCCAGTCGAGCATCCTCACTGCTGAACTTGGCAAAATTCAATTGGCTGTTGCGCTCAGCCATTCGCAGGCCTTTCAATAACTCGCCCGCCCGACGCCTGTTGTGAATCACGCTGTCGCTGTTCAAGACTGCAACCAGAACGTTTTCCGCATGATCAAACAACCTCTTGGGAATCAGTTCATGCTCGACCTTATCAAGGAATGTTGAAATGACCTCGGCAGGCGCAGCAGCTAGAATCTCATCGTACGAGATTGCTTCTGGAACCGGATATTCCGAATCCCGGCGTGAATCCACAACGCATTGGTTCAAAAACCCGATTGCTTCCTCCCAGTTGCAGAACTGTTTATCGAAAGAAGAAAAGCCATGATTCAATATTGCGTCACCAATCGCCGCCTCACCAAGTACAGTTGAGTTTCTCAACGAGTATGGAGGGCGTACGAGCCTCAATGTGTCCTCGCTTCGAATTATCCCAATACCTTCATGTGGTGAATAAGCCTCTAGCTTAAGCATCATTGAATTACCTCCAGGCGAACCAATCCTGTTTTGACCGCCCTCTGCAATCTCACAAAGTCCTGTACGCGCGCCTTCTCCGCCTCACCCAGTTTTCTGCCAAAATTAGCGAATGCGAGATCCCATGTGTTCTCAAATTCAGATTTGAGCACGCGAACAACCAATATGGCATCCAGATTCACGTCCGAAACGAAAATTCCTTCAAAGAAACTGTTCGTGCTCGTAACGCACTCGTGCCAAAAATCCTGGGTGGTACGGCAGACTTCCGCTGCCCTTTCTTTTGCTACGAGGAAATGCCGATGGGAATGCCCGATGCAGGTTCCGGTTACGCTTGTGGGGTCGAAATCGCCATGAATCGTGAAACACGATTTCAGGCTGTCTCCATTCAAGTACGCCAAATTGTCCAGCGAATCCTGAAACGCCTTTTTCAAGACGGCGCAGTAGGGACCATAGTCTGACAGTCCTGCACCTCGTATGTAAAGTGCTCCATAGCGAAACTTTGTTCCGTTGATAAATGCGCTATCAAAAGCGACTCGCCGATTATAGAACTTGCCGAGCCGTTCGCGCAATATTTCTTCAGGTTTACGGCTGCTCAATTTGGCCATTTCGCTGGCCCATTCATAGCTGTTTTGAAAAGCTTTACCTGCAATGAGATCGTTGAGGACGAATAGCCGCACGTTAATTGAAATGAGTGCTTCTGATTTTATCCAATTGGCAAACTGGCGGAGTCTTTGAGAATCCTCTGCTGTCAGGGATGCAATAAGGGATTCAAAGTCCCTTTCGGCGGTCTCCGAATTGGATCGCGCGATTTCAAATAGATCGAGCATTGCCTTTGAGCAGTCCTGTTCAGAAGTAAAGGAATCGCAGATTCGATTTCCCTCTGCCCTGAGTCTATATCAGATCAACCGGAGGATTCAATTTGCGAGCCGCCGGGAGAACCGGTCGAACTGATCAAAATGATAATTTAAACGAAGGAGCTTGTCATGATCTCGATCCTTCTTCTCTCTGCAGCTTTCGCCCAACAAGCGCCAACGCCTGAAGCGTCCACTCGCCAGGTGCTCGACCTGTTTCTGCTGGGCAAGTACGAAGCCATGCGTGAACGCTTCGACGAGCGTATGCGCCAGACCCCGCCCGACACCTATAGCAAAATCGGTGACCAGTTGAAATCACTCGGCGGCCTCAAGAAGATCGGCGAGCCCGCCGCCAAAACGGATGGGGAATACACCACCGTGATCGTTCGCCTTGACTACGCCTTCATGGCTTTGGATTTCTCCGTGACGTGGAACAAAGCCGGCCAGATCGCCGGCAACTATTTCCGCCCCTCTGCCGCGGCGTGGAAGCCGCCCGCTTACGCTAACCCTGCGGCATTTACCGAGTCGGAGCTCATCGTCGGCGAAGATATGTGGAAGCTGCCTGCAACTCTCACGCTCCCCAATGGCCGCGGCCCTTTTCCCGCCATCGTGCTCGTCCATGGTTCCGGACCCAATGATCGAGACGAATCCGTCGGCGGTGCGAAAGTGTTCAAAGATCTTGCCTACGGTCTTGCTTCGCGTGGCGTAGCCGTCCTGCGCTATGAGAAGCGCACCAAGGCCCACGCCAAAGAGATGGCGCTCGACACGAACTTCACCATGACTACCGAGACTGTGGACGATGCTATTCGCGCAGCGTTCCTGCTTCGCAAGCAACCACTGATTGATCCTGCGCGAGTCTTCGTCCTAGGCCACAGTCAGGGCGGTTACATGATGCCCCGTATCATGCAGCGCGACCCACGCCTGGCAGGAGTTATCGTTATGGCAGGCAACGTCCGCCCCCTGGGCGAACTCATCATCGAGCAGACTGAATACATGAACGCTTTGCGCGGCAATGACACGCCCGAGGCAAAGGCTTCGCTCGATAACCTGCGCAAGAACCCGCTGGCCATGTTGAAGCTGCCTGAGCACTACATCGCCGACCTCGAGGACTATCATCCCGACTCAGCAGCCAAGCCCCTCAAAATACCCATGCTGATTCTGCAGGGTGAGCGCGACTACCAGGTCACGATGAAAGACTTCGCTCTCTGGAAAGCCGCTCTTTCCTCGCGTAAAGACGTGGTCTTCCGCAGTTACGCCAAACTCAACCATCTGTTTATCGCCGGGGAAGGGAAGCCCGACCCGGCCGAATATTCCAAGGGCGGCAACGTCGATCAGCCGGTGATCGAAGACATCGCCAACTGGATCCGCGCCAGAGGAATATAATCGTAGGCAATGCTCTGGCTGTTATTATCGACCGCGCTAGCCGCGAATGACCCCGTCAGCTTCGACCGCGAAGTGCGCCCCGTTGTCGAGCGACGCTGTGCAGGCTGCCATCAGCCCTTCAAGAATTACACCGGTCTGCAGGCCGCCGTCACATCGGGCCGACTGGTGCCCTTCATCAGCGGCGATAAGCCGCGCATGCCGAAAGCCGGTGGCCCACTTGCGCCAGCGGAAGTGGCTCTCATCTCGCGCTGGGTGGAACAAGGCGCCAAAGACGACACGCCCATCTGGTGGTCGCTGCGTCCGCTGCCCAAGCGCGCGCCCGGGTCCATCGACAAATTCATTCAAGCCAAGCTAGCCGAAAAGAAGCTGACGCCTTCGCCAGAAGCTGACCGCGCCACACTCATCCGCCGCGTCACGTTCGACCTGCACGGTTTGCCGCCCTCGCCCGCCGAACTTGACGCCTTCGTCAACGACAAATCGGCGAATGCCTACGACGCGCTCATCGATCGCCTGCTCGCCTCACCGCGCTACGGCGAACGCTGGGGCCGCCACTGGCTCGACGTCGCACACTACGGCGAATCGCACGGCTACGATAAAGACAAGCCCCGCCTCAACGCCTGGCCCTATCGTGACTACGTCATCCGCTCATTGAATGACGACAAGCCCTACGCCCGCTTTGTGCAAGAGCAACTGGCAGGCGACGTTCTCTATCCCGATTCGCCGCAGGCCCTCATTGCCCTCGGTTTCATCGCCGCTGGTCCGTGGGACTTCGTCGGCCACGCCGAACTGGTCGAAGGCACCACTGACAAGAACCTCACGCGCTCCAATGACCGTGATGACATGGTGGCCGCGACAATGTCCACCTTCACCAGCCTCACCGTGCACTGTGCGCGCTGCCACGATCACAAATTCGATCCCATCCCGCAGGAAGACTACTATCGCGTGCAGGCCGTCTTCGCAGGCGTCGAGCGCGCCGACCGCGCCTACGACGAAGACCCAGCCATCAATCGCCGCCGTCAGCTATTGAGCGCACGCAAGCTTGAATTGCTTCGAGCAGATCCGCTTATGCTGGCCAACGCACCCGAACTCGCCAAAGTGATGCGCGAACTGAAGTCGTTGCCCAAGCCGAAGATGGTCTATGCGGCGGCCAATGAATTCAATCGCGTCGGAAAATTCTCACCCGCGGCGGAGATCCGGCCAATCAACGTACTCGCCCGCGGCAGCGTTGATAACCCCGGCAAGCTGGTCACGCCCGGTGCTCCGCGCTGCGTCGGCAGCCTCGATCCCAACTTCGCGGCCGGTCCAGAGGGAGAACGCCGCGCCCGTCTGGCGAAATGGATCACTGACCCTACCAATATGCTCGCCTGGCGCTCCATTGTGAACCGCGTGTGGCACTATCACTTCGGCACAGGCCTGGTCGATACTCCCAACGACTTCGGCCGCATGGGCTCGCAGCCTTCGCATCCCGAACTGCTGGACTGGCTGGCCGTCGACTTCCGCGACAACGGCGGCTCGCTCAAGCGCCTGCACAAGATGATCCTGATGTCGGCCGCCTATCGCCAGTCGTCGAAATCCGATCCGGCGAAATCGGCGATCGATGCCGATAACCGTTATCTGTGGCGCATGAATCGTGCCCGCCTGGAAGCCGAAGCCGTGCGCGATTCCGTGCTGGCGTTAAGCGGGAAGCTCGACCTGACAATGGGTGGGCCGTCTGTGCAGCAGTTCTTTTTCAAAGATGATCACTCGCCGGTTTACGATTACACGCGCTTCGATGTCGATTCGCCCGCCAGCTATCGCCGCAGCGTCTACCGCTTCCTGGTGCGTAGCGTGACCGATCCGTTCATGGACCGGCTCGATTGCCCCGACCCCAATGTCCTCTCGCCGAAACGCAACACTACGCTCACGGCAATCCAGGCGTTGGCGCTGCTGAACAACCCGTTCATGATGCGCCAGGCAGAGCATTTCGCCGCCCGCGCCGGTACTCTGAGCAACGCTTATGTGATTGCGCTGGGCCGCAAGCCCACGGCCGAAGAAGAGAAGCAGATGGGCGCCTACGCCAGCAAATACGGCCTTCCTTCCGCCTGCCGGTTGCTGTTTAATACGAACGAGTTTTTGTTTGTGGACTAATTTGATGACGTCTCGAATCCCTTCAGGAACCGCGCCCTCACGGTCGCGGTTCTTTCGCCCAGCCAGGAGCCCTCAATCATGACCAGACGCGACTTTCTATGGAACTCCGGCGGCGGCCTCGGCGGTATTGCCCTCGCCTCACTCATGCAGGGCGCCCCGCACCACAAGCCCAAAGCCAAGCGCGTCGTCCAGCTCTTCATGAGCGGCGCGGCCAGCCAGTGCGATCTCTACGACTACAAGCCCGCCCTCATCAAGCGTTCCGGCGAACCCTTCGATCCAGGCGGCAAAGTCGAACTCTTCCAATCCAAACCCGGCACCGTCTTCAAATCCCCGTGGGATTGGAAGCAGCACGGCCAATGCGGCAAGTGGATCAGCAGCCTCGCCCCGCACGTCGCCAGTTGCGTGGACGACATCGCGTTCCTTTCGGCGATGATCTCCAAGTCCAATATCCACGGCCCTGCCACGTTCATGCAGAACACCGGCTTCATCCTCCCCGGCTTCCCCAGCATGGGTGCCTGGGTCAGCTACGGCTTGGGCTCGATGAACGACAACCTGCCCACCTTCGTCGTGCTGCCTGACGCCCGCGGCTTCGCGCCCAACGGACCCGGCAACTGGACCGCCGGCTTCCTGCCCGCCTCTCACCAGGCGACCATGATCCGTGCCACCAGTCCCAACCCGATCTTCGATCTCTACCCGCCCAAGGGCATCTCGAAAGAGGCCGACACGGAAGGCCTCGCGCTGCTGAAGCAGATCAACCAGCAGCACCTCCACGGCCGCGAAGAAGACACGCGCCTCGACGCCCGCATCGCTTCCTACGAAATGGCCGCCCGCTTACAACTCAGCGCGCCGGAAGTCCTCAACATCGATGGCGAAACGAAAGCCACGCGCGACCTCTACGGCATCGACGAGCCCATCACCTCTGACTTCGGTCGCAACTGCCTGATCGCCCGCCGCCTGCTGGAACGCGGCGTCCGCTTCGTGCAAGTGTGGAGCGGCGCCGACAACGGCTTCCCTCGCCGCAACTGGGATAGCCACGAAGATATCGCCCGCGATCACGCCGAAATGGGCACGTCCATGGACAAGGGTGCCGCAGCCCTCATCAAGGACCTGAAGTCGCGCGGCCTGCTCGAAGACACCATCGTTTACTGGACCACCGAGTTCGGCCGCATGCCCTGCAGCCAGGGCACCAAGGGCCGCGACCACAACCCGTTCGGCTTCACCAGTTGGCTCGCTGGCGGTGGCATCAAGGGTGGCGTCACCCATGGCGCGACCGATGAATGGAGCTTCCGCGCTGTCGAAAACCCGACTTACTGCTACGATGTCCACGCCACCGTACTGAACCAGTTGGGCATCGATCACAAGCGCCTCAGCTACCGTCACAACGGCATCGACCGCCGCCTGACCGATGTTCACGGGCACGTCATAACCGAGGTCTGCTAAAATAGACAGAGTCATGATTACATCAACAGCACTGCGTCCCGGCATGGTTATCAAGTTCAACGGCGAACTGCATACCGTTTTCAAAATGACGCATCGCACCCCGGGAAACCTTCGCGGCTTCGTTCAGGTTAAGCTCCGCAACCTGCGTAGCGGCTCCATGTTCGAACATCGCTTCTCCTCCGATGACAAAGTGGAAAAAGCGGTACTCGAACAGATCGATATGGAGTTCCTATACCAGGACGGCGATGACTACCACTTCATGAACACTGAAGACTACGAGCAGATGCACCTCAACCAGGACATCCTCGGCGACGCGGTGGAATACCTGATTCCGCAGATGAAAGTCAGCGTGGAATTCTACGAAGGCAAGCCGCTTGGCGTCGAACTGCCTCCCACGGTTGACCTGAAGATCGTTGACACGGAACCGGGCCTCAAAGGCGCGACGGTTTCCAACGTCACTAAGCCAGCCACTCTCGAAACCGGCCTCATCGTGCAGGTTCCGCCTTTTGTTAATATTGGCGAAACGATTCGTGTTTCTACCTCCGAAGGTACTTACATGGAGCGGGCAAACTAAGGTTTCCTACTTTTGGCAGTAAGGTGTTTTGACGGTGTATTCCTCTTCTTAAGCAGCTTATGATTACCGTATGCTTGGACTACGGTTAATCGAATTGAGGGTTGGTGTTTCTAACTATCCCCTCCGGACGGTAGTGTCTTTGCTGACAACTTGACGGAGGGATTAGTGTTAATGAACCAAATAATCGACGGCTTCTCGAAGCGCGCCGCTAAATTAGTAATTCCGGTCGGCTTCATGGTCATTTCAACTGCGGCCCATGCAGGAATGGTGATTACCCCGACTTTTACAGCCGCTTTCAATTCGGACTTTGGCGCCAACGCCGCGGCTGCGCAGGCTGCCTGGGTTGCGGCGGCAAGCATCTTCACCAGTAATTTCTCAGATAACATCCACATCAACATCACGGTTGACGCGGTTGCGGACAACTCGATTTTCGGCCGAAGCGCTACTTCTCTCAACAGTTATAGTTATGCAAGCTTACGTGCTGCCGTTGTGAACGATGCCACAACAGCCGATGACAACACGGCGATCGGTGCGAATGGCTCCCTGACTGTAGCAGACCCAACTGCTGGAAGTGGAACCTGGTGGGTGACCAGATCTCAGGCGAAAGCACTTGGCCTCATCGCTGACGACTCTTCGGATGACGGCACCACCACCTTTGGCGCCGGAAATGCATTCACTTTTTCAGGTCCGATAGCAAGTGGAACCTACGATTTTCAGGGCGTTGCCGCTCATGAAATCTCTGAGGTAATGGGACGGCTCGGCCTTGGCGGCGAAGCGATTGGTTCGTATGCAAATTCCTACACCCTCATAGATGCATTCTCATTCTCTGGCGCAGGTACCCGTGTACTTGGTAACGGTGGAGTAGGCGGGCAGGGCAGTTTCTCCATCAACAACGGAACCACCTTGCTCAAGCAGTATAACGATCAGGCTTCAAACGGACAGGATTATCGCGATTGGGCGCCTGGCACTAACGATGCCATCAATCAATATAGCGCTTCCGGTGTCACCAATCCGGTTTCCACCGTCGATCTTCAGCAGATGGATGTCCTCGGCTATAATCGGGCTCTCGTAGCCTCAATTCCCGAACCGTCTACTTTTTTGCTGCTGGCCAGTGCCCTTGCCGCCGGTGGTTTACTCCGTCGCCGGGGCTAGTTTCTCAAGGGTGGGGCAGGCAATTTGCCTGCCCTATGACTAACTCAATTTCGTCTTCCAAAATCGTCCGAACGTCCAGTATTACCCTGTCCTTCTCAATCCGGGCAATTATTGGTGGATTGCCGAGCCTCAAATTCCGTTCCAATTCCACCGCGTTGCTCGACCGCATAACCACCAGCCAGGTCGGCAATGTCTTATCCGGCGTAGAACCCCCGCCAATCACTGATTCCCCGGCTATCGCCTCGCCGCCGATAGCAGTCGCCAATGTTTCAGCCCGCGCGCGTAGTTCAGCTTCGGAAGCAACAATCATGCGCAGCGCGGGAATGCGCTTGTACCGTTGCAACAACAAATTCCGCAGCGTATCTTCCAACACCCTGTAAATTAACTTGTCCAGCCGCAACGCGCGAAACATCGGATTCCGCCGCATTCGCGCGATAAGCCCCGCATCGCCCGCCAGAACACCGGCCTGCGGCCCACCCAGCAACTTATCGCCGCTGAAGCTCACCACGCTCACGCCCGCTGCCAGGCTGTCCGCTACCAACGGTTCCCCCAACCCCAAATCGGCCACGCACCCGCTACCGAGGTCTTCGTAGAGCGGAATTCCGCGCTCGCGCGCAAGACCCGCCAACTCGCCCAACTCCGGTTTGGCAGTAAAGCCCGAGATATGAAAATTGCTCGGATGCACGCGCAGCAACAGCCGCGTGCGCTCCGTGATCGCCTCGCGGTAGTCGTTCACCGAAGTGCGGTTCGTCGTCCCTACTTCGCGCAGTTCCACACCGGCGCTGCGCATGATGTCGGGAATGCGAAACCCATCGCCGATCTCAATCAACTCGCCCCGGCTCACGACCACTTCATGCCCCGCCGCCAGCGTGTTCAGCGCCAGGTAAACCGCCGCCGCATTGTTGTTCACGGCGATCCCCGGCTTGCCCGTCAGGCGTTCAATCAGCCCGCCGATGTGCACGTCGCGTTTTCCCCGCGCGCCCGCCGCCAGATCGTATTCCAGATTCGAGTAGCCATCTGCCAGCGGGGCGCGTCCCAGGTTCGTATGCAGCACCACGCCCGTCGCATTGATTACGCGGCGCAGCGAAGGCCGCTCCAGCGCCGCCAAAGCTTCACGCACCTCAGCCGCGATGTCGCCCGCTTCGCCGCCCGTGCGAATGCGTGATCGGGCTGCATCCAGCACGCGCCGGATCTCGGCCACCATCACCGCATGAGGAAATCCAGCCACGTCCGCAAGCGCGCGCAGCACTTCGTCGACGCCAGGCAGTTCGCGAAGTTGTTCGTTCAAGCTGTGTCCATCCGTGTTCATCTGTGGTTAACTAAAGATCGGTTACTTCAGCATCGGAAACAACCGCCGGATCTCCGACTCGCCCGGCTGCTTCCCATACTCGCAAACCTCAAACGATTCCACGTACTTCACATCCGCGGCCTTATCCCGGCCATACCACTTTTCAAGCGACGCCCGCACCGCTGCGCTCAGCGTCTGCGTCCTCGCCCCCGATAGCCACTTCCGCCTTGCCGCCGCATCCTTCGGCACCTCAGCCAGTTTCCCATCCACCCAAGGCAGCCATTCATAGAACTGCGAAACATGCGCATCCAGTATGTCCATCTTCTTTTCGAACACTGAATCGATCGCCACCGCGATATCCGGCCGGAATGGCGCGGGCTTTTGGAAGTTATCGGAATAATACAGGAACACCGGATTCTTCTTCAGCGGCGGCGTATCGGCGGCCACATTCGGCACAACAACCATGTAGGCCGCATCCTGCACCAGCACTCCCGTGTACCTGTGGTCAGGATGGTAGTCGTTCGGACGCGGCGCAATCACCACGTCGGCATTCCACTTCCGGATCGCCCGGATGATCTGCTTGCGCACCTCTAGCGTGGGCAGCAACTCGCCATCGTGATTGTCGAGCACTTCGTATTCGGCAATGCCCGACCGCAGCGCCGATTCCTGCGTTTCCGCGTAGCGCCGCTTGGCTAGCACAGCCCCGCCCATGTCCTGATGCCCCGCGTCGCCATTGGTTACCGAAAGGAACTTCACCTTGTGACCCATCGCGGCGAACATCGACGCCGTGCCTCCGGCCTTGATGTCGCAATCATCCGGATGCGCGCCAATCGCAATAATCCGCAGCTCCTCGCCAAACGCCATCGCTGTTACCATCCCAATTAAGATCAATATCCGCAGCATGCGGCCTCCCTGGCTACTTATTTTCGTTCACGGCTTTTTGAATGTCATCCAGCCGCATCCGCGTGGCCGTCAGCGCAATGAAGCCGCCGATCCACAACGGAGCTGTCACCACCACGAACAGCAGCGTCGCAAAGCCGGTGGCGATGGCCTTATCGTATCCAAACAATCGAATTCCCGCTACCGCCAGAGCCTGAAACGTTCCTACGTTGCCTGGCATCTGAGGCGGAATACTTCCCAATCGCAACATTACCAGCACTACCGCGGCCGCGCCAATGCCGAGGTCCAGTTCATAACCTTGCATTACGGCCCAGATGGGAACCACCTGCAACGCCAGATACAAAAAGCTGAGCGCGATTGCCAAGTAGAACGACGGCGAGTTCCCCATCGAATACATCGCATCGGTCAGCGCCAGCAGTTCCTCTGACCATTTGCTCTTGTTTATGAACCTTCTCGCGTATTTGTGATAGTACACCGCAACAATGAACAGACCCGCCAAAACAGCCAGCAGCAATGCCAGGATGCGGCTTCCAACCAGCAAAATCGGAGGCAGTTCTACAAACCACGACGCAGCGTAGAAACCCAGAATGAGCCACACACCATCCAGCAGGCGTTCAATCATCGCCGAACTCAGCGATACCGTGAAGTGGATGTGTGCCCAGCGCGCCAGCAGATAACATCGGATCACCTCGCCCGGGCGAAACGGCAGCAGTTCATTGGCGAACAGGCCGATATAGATTGCCTGGATCGATTTGCTAATCGGCAGAGACCCTACAGGCCGCAGCAGCATATTCCAGCGCACGCCCTGCACTGCATAGACAAGAACGTCCGCCACCACGGCCAGCAGAATCCACTTCAGGCTCGTGTCTTTGACGCGCAGGAATTCTTCGTGCCAATCGAAGCCCTTGTACACCCAGACCAGGCAGGCGACTGAAATGGCATAACCCGCCACTGGAATCAGCCACTTGGGGAAATTTCGTTTGACGCCCTGTTCATCCGCGGTAGGTATCATGCAGGCCTAAGTCCATCATACCGTCTCATTGCGATAAACTGTTGAAGAATGACCAGCGTCACGCAACTGCTGCAACGGTGGAGGGCGGGCGATCCCGGCGCCCTGGAACGCCTCACGCCGATGATCTATCCCGAGTTACGCCGCCTCGCCCAGATCCATATGCGCAAGGAGCGCGATGGCCACACCATTCAGCCCACCGCTCTGGTGCATGAAGCCTATCTGCGCATGGTTGGCGGAGCGAATCCTGAGTTCCAGAATCGCTCGCATTTCTTCGCCATCGCGGCGAATCTGATGCGCCAGATCCTGGTCGATCATGCTCGCGAACAGCGCGCCCAGAAACGCGGCAGCGGCCAGAAGCCGCTCGATCTGGACGACTGCCAGACATTCTCACTCGATCAATCGGATAATCTTTTGTATTTGCACGAGGCGCTGGAAAAGCTCGCCACGTTCGATGAGCGCAAGGCCAAAGCGCTGGAGATGCGCTTCTTTGGCGGCCTCACTTCGCAGGAGATCGGCGAAGCGCTGGGAATCTCGATTCCCACCGTCACGCGCGAAATGCGGCTTGCCACCGCGTGGTTAAGGAAAGAAATGGGAGGGTAGGACAGGCCATTGGCCTGTCCCCTTTCTCGTTAAACTTAAGCCCGGAACTTCCGCCGCAACAATCCGGCTACTGCCACAGCCGCGCCCATCATACCGAAGGTTGCCGGCTCCGGGGTCGGCGTCAAAAATCCGCGAATTTCACCGCCAGGAACTACGGTTGTATGGATGTTCCAATATTCCATTCCATTGGCAGCGCCTGCAATCAGGGCGGCCGCGGCGGTTGCAGTTGTTCCCCCATTCGCCGTAACGAACGATGGGTTGTAGCTGCTGGCAAGCGTCAAGTCAAGCACTGCGGAGTATGTCCCGGATGTCACGCCCGAAGGGAATCCGGCAAAGGTCGGGGTCGTCGTTGCGACGCCACCCGTGCCAACTCCCGCAACTGCGGTGCAACAGTGAATATGCGAAGCCGTAACGGTTCCCGCGAGTCCGCTGAAACTCACGTTTAGGGCCATCGTGTTGGCGACAGTGTCGAAGATCACGGTCCCAGATCCGATACCCGGAGACGCATTCACGGGACTTTCATTCGCTCCGTTCAAGGACACCGTGTAGGCAATTGTAGCCGCGAACGAGGCGCAGCAAGACAGTGCGGAGAGTAAAACCAATTTTTTCAGCATGGCCCCAAGTATAACCTAGAACGACAAATCCATGATTACGAATTGCCGTTAACAAATCGCAATTCTGCACGGACAAGCCTTCCGTCATTCCCTGCTACTTAATCCTCAGACTGCGTCCGGCGTCATCTCGACAACTTCCACAATCCGAGTAAACGGAATTCGCGCCCGGTTGTTCGCCTCTTCCACAGCCGCCTTGTCGCCCGCCTCGAAATAGCAGTGCGTCTGGGCCGTCTCCGGCAGGAAGAAGCTGCGGATCCACCGCACCTGCTGTCCTTCTGTAGTCAGTTCCGCACAGCAACTCTTCGCCCGGATCCCCGCGCTCTGCAGTGCTTCCGGCGTGATGCCCGGCAAATCTCGTTGAACCACAAATGTAGCCATGATCGATCTCCCCTTGTTTTGATTTGTTGAAGTTTCAACCCTCCGGCTGAAACGGTTCCAGTAGATGATGCAGGTCCTCCCGCCGGATGCGAATGGCCCGCTCGCCCGCCAGTCGTAGCGCGGGCAGTTTCCCTGAGCGCACATATGCGCGCAAGGTTTGCACATGAATTCCCAACTCTGCTGCGGCCTCTTCCGGGCTCAGGTACGCCCGCGTCGCAGCCTGAGCTTCTGGAGCCGCCGCGGGCACCGGCGATTCTTTCATCGGCATGGCCGCCGCGGCAGCCCTCCAGGATGCGCTGGTGATTCCATACTGCGTCTGCAATTGCGCCATCATCGCGCAATCGGAGCCCGCAAACGCCACCAAAAGATGGTCAATCCGCACCTTATCCGCACCGTCGCGCTTGGCAATGATGGCCGCCCGATCCAAAATATCCACTACCGCCTGCGAATAAGAGACCTTCCCCTTCGCCGCATCCGCCCGGTGCAGCCAGTCCACGCCCAATAGTTCCAAATCGATCACCGCCCGCCCGATTTCAACCACGCCAAAGCGTGAGACTGCCCGCAGGCAGCCAACCAGCAGGTCATCGGCGGTCACCTCCGTGGCACCGCCCACCTTGGCTCGCGCGATCGCAAAGGCCGTCGCTTCCTGTACTCCATCTGCTTCGTTAAACAATCTAAAATGATCTTATGCTATCTTGAGTTATTCGTCAACTGGTTTTTTTAGCGCCCGCCTGAAAACGACACAAAACAGTAACATACCAGTGCTACCATTCATGAGTACCGGAATTTCCAATCATCGAAAGGATCAATCATGACAACTCAAGAAGTCGCCGAAAAGCTGGTTGCCTACTGCACTGAAGGACAGGCCCTGCAAGCTATCGAAGAATTGTACTCCCAGGACATCGTTAGCGTGGAAGCAATGGCCATGCCCGGTGGTTCACGTGAAATGAGTGGGAAAGAAGCTGTGGTTGGCAAGGCCAACTGGTGGATGTCGGAACATGAAGTGCACAGCGCGAAGGTGGAAGGCCCCCTCGTTTCGGGTAACCGCTTCTGCGTGCGCTTTGTTTACGATGTGACCAACAAGCCTTCTGGCCGCCGCATAGTGATGGACGAATTGGCTGTGTACAAAGTTGCCGATGGCCAGATTGTACACGAAGAGTTCATGTACGGCGCCTAGATACTACCTGCTGCTCCGAATATCCCAAGAGGTGACCCAGCCTATCCACACTTTTTCAAAGGGCCGGGCCTCCCCGTTCTCCATGTTTTCCAGCGACAGGTATCCTGAGCCGACTTTCCCATCATCGTCGTGCACTGAAAACTTCATTGTAACCGTCTTCAGCTTTTCTCCGCACGCATTACGCACCATGCCGCGTAACACAGTCGATAGCTCTTTCGGTGCGTTCGGCCGTCGCGTTTTTTCAGTCACACCCCTTGTGCTAACGTACGACTCGCTGGTGTGAGGCGTGATGCTATATGTTTCCACGCATGCCAGGGCTGTCTTTTCCGCGCCTGTCCGGCTGAAGGTTTCCGCAGTGTCCACACCGGATGCGCCAACCACCGCCGTGAACTGCGTAGCAGCCCGGAACATGAAGAATACAGGCACTAGCAATGCCGGGACGACGGCGAGCCACAGCGGCAAGCGCCTGGCCACCTCCGGCTTTACCTCAGGCTGGGGTGCTTCCACCGGTTCTTGGATCTGCTCAGAATTCTCGTCCATGCGTATAGGATCGTCAGATCCTATACGCACCAGTATTGGGAAATCAACTGAGCAATTTACTAGAACGAGATCCTTAGAGAACCCTGCAGTGTCCCGTTATAACCGTAGAAGTTACTAAACGAGTAACCAGTGGTCGCCGGGAACTTGCCAAACAAAGTCGGGCTCGAGAAGTTCACTGTGTTATTCGCCGTATTTAGAAAACGTGCCTGTGGGAACAGGTTGTTGGCGTCCATGCGTGCCGTCAACTTATACTTCTCCTTCAGGCTCCACGTCTTCGTGATGGAATACTGCGGCCACCACAACCAGCCCGTGCGCGCGATCCCGTTGCCCGCGTTGCCCGGAGTAAATGACGCTGGGTTGTAGAACGCGTTGATGTTGTAGAACGGATTCTGCGACTGCTGCGGCCACATATTCGGCCCAATCGAGTAGTTGGGAACGTTGATCTCCACGCCCGGATTCACACTGGGCGCGTTGCCCTGTCCCGGTAGATAACGGTTCGGACTGCCTGCCAGCCCGAAATTAACTGGCAGGCCGCTGCGAACGCTCTGGATTGTCAGAATCGTCCATCCGCCCAGGATCTGATCCATCACCCCTCCCTTATCGAGAAAACGCTTGCCCTTTCCGAACGGCAGATCGAAGTTGGCCTGATTCACGAATTGGAACTTCTGGTCAAAACTGGCAACCGACTTAGTCAGCCTCCACGAGTAGGATTCCCAGCCCGAAGCAGCGCTGCCCGCCAGTGCTTTGCTGTAAGTGAACATGGAATTAGCCGAAAACCCGTGACTGAAGCGATGCTGAACTCTTGCGATGCCTGAGTTATAGCTGCTGTGGCCAAAGTTGCTGAACTCGTTGATGGAGCCGAACTGCGGATACTTCAGGTACGACTGGGTGTTCGCAAACACTGTGTTCAACTGATTTAAATCGGTGGAATTGTAGATCGAGGCCGGCAATACATTGACGTTGATGCCGCCCGTGTTGATCAGTCCCACGCCAGCCGCGCCCTGATACACAACCTCCGCCAGATAGTTCGGCTTGAACTCATACTGCAACCCTAATGACCACGTCATCGAATAAGGGTTCCGCAGCGCCGGATCGATAAACGTGATGTTTCGCTGGCTGTAATTAGTGCCTACGAACTGCGCCGTATTGGTTGTATTGTTCTGGTTATAAACAACCGGCCCCGGCCCCTGCGAAAGATAGAACGCCGGATTCGGATTCCCCGAAGCCTGCTGTACCACCGCCTGCGCAGTGTACTCATCCTGTCCAATCTGTTGCACAATATCCTGCGTGAACATGCCGAATGATCCACGAAGAACCCACTTTGGCCGCGCGTTCCATGCAAATCCGATGCGCGGCGTGAAGTGCTTGCCTGCGCTATACAGGCCGCCCGTGGGATGGATGATGGCGCCCATCTGGCCCGTCAGCGGATCGACCGTCGTCGGGCTGAACTGCGACTTCTGCCCATATTGCGTGCTGGCCGGTGTTTCATAGCTGAAGCGCACGCCGATGGAAACCGTCAGGTCGCGCCGCACACGCCAATCGTCCTGCACGTAAAACTGATGCATCCACCACCGCGGCAGATAGTTCTGCAGTAGTTTCGTGAAGCTTGCTGACGAGACAGCGCCCAGTTCCAGCGATGCAAATGAGTTGCCCGTGTTCGGAGTCAGGGGTAGGCCGCTGCCACCAGTTGTGAAGTTGAAAACACCCGATGGCTGAGACGCGGCGATGTCATTTTCGCGCTGTAACAGCCCTTGATAACCCCACTTGACGGTATGCAGGCCCATGACCTTTGTCATGTTGTCGGAGATGTTGATGCCTTCGTTCAAAGTGCGCGAGCCGCCGCCCGGATTCGCCGTCCATGTAAAACTGCTGCCGCCACCGCTTACAAGGCCGGGAAATGTCTGCGGGCCCACGCCTGGAATGCCCAGCGTCGCAGCCCAGCCCTGATTGGCCGTCACCGGAGTGATGATGTCGTTACGCCGCTGATAGCCTAGCCGCACTTCGTTAATTAGCGTCGGACTGATGGTATAGATGTGGCTAAGTGCGATGTTACGTTCGTCGATTGGTTCCGGCAGGCCGAACCCAAGCGAAGTATTGTCGATGGCCGTCCAGTTGAACAAAACGTTGTTGCGGCTGCCGATCACGCGGAACTTATTCCAGATGTAGCGCACAAAGAATTTCTGTTTGTCGCCCAACTGCTGGTCGATCTTGCCCAGATAACCTTGGCGGTCGGAGATGAACTTATTGCCCGAATAGAAGTTATTCACCGGCCCTGTATTCGTAAAAGTGGACGGCAGGTTCGGTAGATTGTACGGGTTCAGCGAAAAGAACTTCTGCGTGACTGGGTCGATTCTGTTTGCCGGAACGATCTTGCCGGCGAACGGGGTGGCCGTGTAGCCCGTGCCGTTGGCGCAACTGGCGGCAGCGCAGGTGATCGATTTCGGATCATAAATGGGGAGTCCCAGTCCGCCGAAACTGAAGTCGCCGCCCAATTCTTCTTTCGTAGGAACGGAGACGGTGGCGAAGTTGGTTTCGTGATCGTAGTCCAGGCGGTAGCCGAGGAAGAAGAAGGTCTTGTTGCGGCCGTTATAAAGCTTCGGCAGCACGATAGGCCCGCTGATCGTCGCATTGAAATTGTGATACTCAAAGGGCGTGTTCGTAGCGAACTGATTGAAGATCTGCCGGTGCAACCAAGCCTTGTTGATATAGCGCTCCTCGGCGGAAAAGTGTAGTTCGTTAGTGCCGCTCTTGGTCGTCAGGTTATAAGCGCCGCCCGCCGCGTGGCCGATTTCAGCGGGGATGCCGGTGGTGAAGATCTGCGCCTCCTGCAGCGAATCAACCGGCGGAGTGATCAGCGTATTCGTGTCGCCCAACGCCTTGCCCATCGCCTGTTTCGCAGTCACGCCGTCGATGGTATACGACATCTGCTGTTCCGGTTGCCCCAGCACGTGATAGCTGCCGTCGTTATTGGCCTGCGCGCCCATCTGGTAGTACATGAAGTGCTGCGGCTTCGATTGCGGGATCGGCGTATCGTGGATCTCTTTCGCGTTGGTGATGCCGCCCACCACCGCGTTATCCGTTGCCAGCAGCGATGCCTCCGCCGTCACCTTGATCTCATCGCTCACCGCGCCAACCACAAGCTCCACATTGATGCGTGGCGTTTCACCCGCGTTCAGCACCAGGCCCGATTGCTGGAACCGCTTGAACCCGGCAGCTTCTACTTCGAAGCGATACCTGCCGGGAATCAGGAACGGCACGTAATACGCACCTTCCGCATTAGAGCGGCTGCGCGTCACAATATTGGTGTCGATGTTGGTGACAACCACGTGTGCCCCGCCAACTGCGGCTGCGCTGGCATCGGATATATTGCCAACCAGCGTGGCCGTTCTCAAATCTTGCGCCGATACAAATGCGGATACCAAAATGGCAACGGCAAACAATGTCTTCATGGAAGAAATCCCCCAAGACATTAGATCAAGGTGCTGAGGGTTAGTCAAACAGGGGGATCATTTGCTGGCGGTTATTTCCCACGAAACGATGGCCCCCATGAAGGCGCGTTCGAATTCTTTCACACCGCCTTGGTCGACATCGTAGATGTCGAGAGTGCCCATTCCCGCTTGCTCTTTTTCATCCCGTATCAGAAAATAAAGGCGCACGTGCTTCAGCGGAGTCCCGCAATCATTTCGCACCATGCCCCGCAATACAGTAGATTTTTCCGTCGGTAATTTGGAGTGGTCCGATTCTCTCGACGTGGTCCAGAATTCACTGGAATGCTGCGTGACGCCGTATGGAACAACGCAGCCCAGTGCATCCTTCGCCGATACCGAGGCGTACTCCACCTGCATCGATTCCGAAGCCCGGCCGAACTGAAATGCAATGTGCATCAGGAAGTACGAGGGCACCATCAACACCGGGACCAAGGCCAACCATAGCGGATACTTGCGCTTGGCTTCAACCACATCCGTCAGTCGCTTCCCGCACGAGCACACCGTGGCAAAAGCAGGATTATTCCGTCCGCATTCGTAGCAAATCCGCTCCTCGCCCGATGTCATACCCCAACTATCGGCAGAATCCGCGCAAAAATGTGGGGTAGAATGGCATTCCGCGGGCGATTGGCAATCGCCCCAAAATGTAACTAATCAGCCTTTCGCAAAGTCCTCACCACTTCCAAAACGCCCGCAATTTCTGCTCCATCTCGCGCCGCACCCCTGCAAACTCTGCCTTCTCCACGACGTTCTCGCGCTCAATCCAGCCATCGTTCATGCGATACAACTCCGCCGGCCGCGACTGGCTCAACAGAAACTTCCACTCGTGCGTGCGCACCATCGAATACTTATTCGTGGGACTGCTCGAGTTCTCTTCCGCCAACGTGTGCAGCGGAGTGTCCGCCTCGGCATTGGAGTCCTTGTTCTTCTCCACAATCTCGCGCGACAACTCGCCATACGAAGCCGATGTGTACATCGTCCGCCCCGCCTGTTCCGCCGCGCCCCCGAACGTCTGCTTCAAAGAGCGCCCCGGCAACTCCGGCCGCGCCTTGCCGCCAGTCAGTTCAATCAGGGTAGGGAAGTAATCGATTCCCTGTGCCATCGCCTTTGTCCGCCGTCCGCCGCGCAGGCCCGGCACGCTCCAGATCATGGGCACATGCAGCAGGCAATCATAAAGGAACATGCCCTTGCGCACCAGCCGGTGCTGCCCCATGAAGTCGCCATGGTCGGCCGTGAATACGATGATCGTGTTCTCCATCAGGCCCTGGCTTACCAGCTTGTCCATGATGCGGCCCACCTGGTAATCCACCATGCCTTCGATCGCCGCATAGTAGTAGCGCATAGTTTCGGTGAGCGCAGCGTCCTTGATCTTGTCCGCCTTCATCGCCCGGCAGAAATCCACCAACCGCCCGCTTAACTTCGCTGGATCGATGAACTCCGGAATGCGCATCTGGTCGCTGCGATACTTCGACGTATACTCCGGCGGCGCCATGTACGGAGGGTGCGGATCAAAGTAACTAACGGTCAGAAAAAATGGATTGCCATCCTTCGCACCGCTGATGAACTGCAGTGCGTCCGCCGTGTTCAGCCACGCGTGGGTCTCTTCCGACGGCCAGTACGTGTCACTGTGCCACTCCGGCGGAACGTACTGATTGTACTTGCGGAACGGCTCGCGGTCGCGATGCTTGTAGAAATCCACCGCCTTCATCGCGTCTTCACCGAAGGCGTGATTCTTGCCGACGTAGCCCGTGCGATAGCCTCGCTGCTTGAAGTAATCGATCATCGTCCCAGGCATCGAAAGCATCTCGCCATGCCGGTTCGTCAGCGACCCATGTTCATGCGGATACCGCCCCGAAAAGATCGATTTACGCGCCGGCGTACACACCGGATTGTTGCTGTAGTAGTTGTCGAACGAGATGCCGCGTTGCGCCAGCCTGTCCAGGTTCGGCGTACGCGCCACCGGATGCCCCATAAAGGTCATGGAATCGCCGCGCATCTGATCGCACATGATGAACACCACGTTCGGCGGCTTGCCCGGCGCCTGGCTGCGCATTACCTGCGGCGCCGCCGCTGCGCCCAACAGCCCACCCATCATCTGCCTGCGAGTTACTTTTTGCGATTCCATGACCATCTCTCCTAAGCCGGCTTGGCGCCCTGCCAGCCCTTCTTCCACTGCACCATCAGCTTGGCCACCAGCTCTTTATTCGCCGGTATCTTGGCCACGTTGCGATTCTCTTGCGGATCGGCCTTGTGATCGTACAACTCCATCGCATCGATCTTCGAATGGTCATCCCGATTGACCCAAACGGTGAAACGATACTGGTCCGTGCGCATCGAATAGCCCATCAACTTCTTGCGCGGATACTGGCTGAATGCCGCCGACTTCCATTTCCGATTTGGCTCATCGAGCAGCGGCTTGAAGCTTACGCCTTCCAGATGGCTGGGCAACGAAAGACCCGCCAACTCAGCGAGGGTAGGATAAATATCGACAAACTCCACCAACGCGTCTGAACGCTTGCCCGCGGCTTTCATCCCCGGCGCCGACATCAGCAGCGGCGCATTGGCATCGTTTTCAAAGTTCGTGTGCTTGGCCCATTCGCCATGCTCGCCCAGCTTCCAGCCATGATCGCCCCACAGCACGATGATCGTGTTTTTCGCCAGACCCTGTTTTTCCAGCTCATCCAGCACCTTGCCGATCTGTGCGTCCGTGTAGCTCACCGCCGCGTAGTAGCCGTGCTTCAGCGTCCGAGCAATATCGTCAGTGATCTTGCCTTCAGCCGGCATATTCGTGTAGTTGCGCAGTTCGTTGCTATTGGTGAGCGCATACTCCGGAGAATCTTCCGGATGATACGGATTCGGCGCCAGCTGAATCTTCGCCGGGTCATACATGTCCCAATATTTCTTTGGCGAAACAAACGGCAGGTGCGGTTTGGCAAAGCCCACCGCCAGGAAAAACGGCTCCGTCTTCTTGCCAATGGTCTGCAGCGTCTTCACCGCCAGATCGGCCACCTGACCGTCTTTGTAGAAGTTGTCCGGCACGTCGGCGGACTCATAGGCCGGACCCGGCTTGCCCTTCGGCTTCTTGTCCTCGTCGATCACAATGTCGGACTTGATCTTCGCGTAAGTCTGCGGATTCGGTGTCTGCCATGGCACTGACCACGACCGCGGGTCATCATAACCAGGATGGAAAATCTTGCCCATCCCCTGCACAAAGTAGCCGTTCACTTTGAAGTGCTGTGGAATCGTTTCAATATTTGGTTCAGCATCGCGGAAGTGCGTCACCAGATCCCACACCTTCGTCGAATCAGGCCGCGTGCCCGTCATCAGGCTCGACCGCGAAGGCGAACAGACTGCCTGCTGGCAATAGGCACGGTTGAACACCATGCCGCGCTTGGCAATGCGGTCGATGTTCGGGCTATGAATCCACGTCTTGCCGTAGCAATTCAGTTCTGGCCGCAAATCGTCGACCGCGATAAACAGGACGTTCGGTTTCTTTTCCGCCGCGCGGCCAAGCGCGAACGCGCCGAGGCCAGTTAAGCCGCGCATCAGGCTGCGGCGAGTCATAGTTGATGTCATACGTGTTCCTTTATAGGTGTCTGAAAGTCGTCGTTTGTTTCCGCGATCCAACGCTTCAGTTGATCGCGATGCTGCTTAAGAATCGGTGCGTAGGAGGCATCCCGCGCCACATTCAAGGTCTCGCCAGGATCAATCGAAAGGTCGAACAGCTGCTCCGGCCTGGCGCCTGAATTGAATACAACGTACTTGAAGCGGGTGGAGCGAAGCATGCGGCCCTCGCGCTCCGCGCTGCCATAGCGCAACTCCGAAACGGCAAACTCGCGCACAATCGGTCGCCCTTCCACCACCGGCTTCAGGCTGACCCCGTGAATCGTCTTCGGCGGCGCGATGCCTGCGTAGTCGCAAAACGTCGGTAGAATGTCGGTCAACGATGCCAGCGTGCGGTTATCCACCGCGCCCTTGCGCGCGATGCCCGGCCCGGAAATAATCATCGGCACGCGCACGGACTCTTCGTAGAACGAGGCCTTCTGCGCCCACTTGTGCGCGCACATCCCCTCGCCATGATCGGAAACGAAAATCACAACAGTGTTCTGTTCCAACCCCTTTTCGCGCAACGCGGCGAGCAAAATGCCGATCTGCATATCGACATCTTCCACCATGCGGTAGTAATCGTGGACGTACTTGCGCATATCCGCCGGCTTCCACTCTGCCGCAATCGCCACCGCTTCCGACATCAGATCGTACTTGCCAGTGCGGTGGTATTGAATGCACGCCGGCTCTTCCGGATCCACCGGCCAGTTGGCGGGAATCGGCGGATACGTTTTGACCTCTGGATAATCGTGCGTGCCCGCATGCTCGCGAATCCATTCGCAGATATCGTGCGGATTCATGAACGACGCCACCATCAAAAAGGGCTCCGCAGGCGCGGCCCGCAGCCACTTCGCGCATGCCGATGCCAGCGGCGCATCCATGTCCTTGCCTTGCGACGACCCGCCGATCAGCTTCTCAAACCCCGTCATGCCATCGAACGTTTTCGGCAGATGCCACTTGCCGCCATAGACCGTCTTATAGCCCGCATCGCGAAAGATCTCGCCCATGGTCGGCATGCTCGCTGGAATGGTTCCGTTGTTCAGACGCACGCCCGTCTCATGCGGCATGCGGCTGGTAAAGATGCTACCGCGCGATGGCGAACACACCGGATACGCACAGATTGTCTGCGCAAAGCGCACGCCGTTGCTGGCCAGCGAATCCATCGCCGGAGTCTTCAACCATCGATTGCCCGCGCACGACATCGCATCATGCGTCTGCTGGTCCGTCATGATCAGCAGCAGATTCGGCCGCTTAGCCTGAGCCATGGCCACTGCCGCGGTAGAAACAAATGTTCGTCGACTAATCACAATAGCCCCTCACTCGGCGTCCACTTCCACTAACTAACCCACAAAACCGGCTGCCGGATAAAGAAATTCCGGATCGTCTCATCCACATCCGAATCCGCCGGCAACTTCTTCCATACATCAATATAATCCGCCCGCTTGTAAGCCAACCCGCCGAACAGCAACGCCTCCTGCCGCATCGGCCATTGATCGAAATACATCACGTCCGCCGGCAGCTTCCACGCCTTCTTATCCGCGATAAACGGGAACATGAACTCGATCGCCTTACGCACACCGCGCCCATCCGCAGTCTGGAACTCCCAAAGATTATCGCCCGTCGCCGACATCGTCTGGCAGATGGTCACCAGTGCTTCCAGATTGAACAGCGCATAGCCATAAGGTTTAGTGCGCCGCATCTCCAGCGGCAGGCTGCCATCCGGTTCAATCTGTCCCGGCACAATCACCGTCCTAAAACGATTCGAGCAGTACGCCAGCAATTCTTTATCGCCGATGAGCCGCGCAAATTCCGCCACCTGCATCAGCCAGCACGTGCCGTGATTATTCTTTGCGTCGCGTTCGTCGGTGCCGTTCTTGCTGGTGGTCATCCACTTCACGTACTCGGCAAACCAGGTCTTCGTCACTTCGGCATCGGATTTCGATAACGAACCGGACTCCGCCAGAAACGGAATCGCCCGCGCCACTTCCACAAAATGGATGGTATCGATCACACCCGTGCCGCGCCCCGTAAACCGCCCCTTGATCGCCTGCGCATACTGCAGATTCGGATTCATGCGCGTGGCATCGTCCACAAACCATGCGCGAATATGTTTCGCCGCATGGTCGGAATACTTCCGGTCTTTCGTTAACTTCCAAGCCGCCGTCAGCGCCGGTACCTGCACGCTGATCTTCATCAAAAACTTGCGGTGCTCCACGAAATTATCCGGGTTGGTCATCCCGTCGCGCTGCACGTACGGCCCTTCCGGATTCTTGGGATCAGGCCACCAGTAATCGCCCTCGGAAAAGAAGTCGTGCTTGCCGCCCGCACTGCGCGGGCTTTGCGCGGCCGTCACCGTTACTGGATTGTCGGTCAAATACTTCTTCGCGTTCTTCATCACGCGTGCCCGATCAAACGCAGCTATGTCGAATTTCGAATCGGGCGCAGCCATCGCTGCGCCCGCAAGCAGAAACATTCTTCTGTTGATCATTAGAATCTGATTTTCAGAGCCAATTGCCAGTTACGCGGTTCCGAATTCGCTGCCGTCACAACGCCAAACGATGAATTCGTAACCGAGGTATTCGGGTCGGTAAAGCTCGGATGGTTCATCGTGTTGTAGGTCTCCGCACGGAACTGGGCTTTCAGCCGTTCGTAAAGGGTGAAGTCCTTCGCCAACGAAAAATTCCACGTCGATTGCCCATCGCCACGCACCCCGCTATACCGCAGCGGAGCCGTGCGCAGATTGTTCGCCAACTGGCTGGCCGACCGCTTCTCAAAGCCTGCATCGGTGTTGAACCAGCGATCCACCGAACGTTGACCCTTCGCCAAAGCAATGTTGTTAATATCGCCATTGAAGATGGAGTTGCCAAAGCCCAGTGGCGCACCTGCCTGCCGCACCACCGTGGAGTTCAGCTGCCATCCGCCCACCACCACATTCAGCGGCTTGGCCATGTTCGATCCAAACTTCCGGCCGCTCCCGAATGGCAGTTCATACACGCCGCTCGCCGTGAAGATGTGCGGCCGGTCCAGGTCTGAGATGCTGCGATACGGCGAAGCGTCCGATGCATTCAAAAACTCCGTCGCCTGCATGTACTTTGAAAACGTGTATCCCGCCTGCAACGTGTAGCCCTTTGCGAAGCGTTTCTCCGTACGCACCTGCAGCGAGTGATACCAGGAATAACCCGTCGAATCGGTGAAGTTGATATCGCCAAACTGCGGATAAGGCCGCAGCAGATCAGCCCGTGAAATCGAAGTACCGTACACTGTGTTCAGCCCGTTAAACGGGTTAGGGAAGCTCTGCGTCAGGAAGTCGATCGTCTTTTGGTCGCGCACCGGCGAGGTGCTCAAATACTTGCCTGGCGTGCTGTTGATATTGCGCGTCACCGTCAGGTGCGTGCTGCGGTTACCCACATAGCTCGCATCCAGCAGGAAACCGCCAGGCAGGAAGTGCTGCACGCCGAATGACCAGCGCTGCGAATACGGCTGCCGCTGATTGGGATCCACATAGGTCAGGGCCTGGCCCAGATTGGTGCTCAGCCCGCCCGCCGCGCCGCGTGCCGTCAACAGGCCGTTTGGCAGCGGATTGGCCAGCGTGGCAACGTAGGTCTGTCCGTTATCGAGCGATGCTTGAATCGGCGTTTGCTGCGCAAAGCCGCTCTGCGCCGGAATAAAGCGGTCCACCCCCAGCGAATCAAAATAAATGCCATAGCCCGCGCGAATCACCGTCTGCGGACGCAACTGATACGCCAACCCAATGCGCGGCAGGAAGTGGCCGTTGTTGCGGTTGTAAGGGCTGCGCTGATCGGGGCTCACAAACATCAGTCCGCCCTTGGCCGCAAACTGCGCCGCCGGCAGCTCTGGAATCGGGTTCTTCGCGTAAGCAATCTTCGCAGCCGCCTCCACCGGGCTCGATGCCCCAAAATCAAAGCCGCTCACAAGCCGGTTGTAACGGTCTGTCAACGGGTACTCCAACTCATAACGCAAGCCGAGGTTTACCGTCAGCTTCTGGGAAACTTTGTAATCGTCCTGCACATACAAGCCAAAGTAAGTGTCATTGCCCGCAAAGCTTGTCGAAGCCGTCATGTTGCCGCCCGGAATCCCCAGCAGCATCGCCGCCAGTTCTTGCCCTAGCGACGCCGCCGCGGAGTTATCCAGCGGGCCCTTCGTATATGTGTTCGCAAACGTGAAGTCCGGAGAGATGCGCTGCGGAAAGCGGTTCGCAAAGGCGCGCAGAATGCGGAAGTCCGCGCCAAACCGGATGGAATGTGCGTTTTTCAGCTTCGTCATATCGGCCACCCAGTTGTGCGTCAGGGCCGTATTCGCGCCGTCCCCATCGGCCCACGTGGAAAGCGCCGTGAAGCCGCTGATCGTAGTGCGCGGCACCGTGGCCAGCTTCGGATCGATCAGCCCAACCAGTGCCGGAGCAAAGCCCAGCTTCGCCAGATCCGTTCCCTGCGTGGAGCGCATCTCCGGGAAGTTCGTGTTGATCACGCCATAGCGCAGATTCAAAACCAGCGTCGGACTCAGCACCAGCACGTCATCCAGCGTCAATCCCTGGTTGCGCTGATTAAACAGCTCCTTCGTCGCCGGAATGCCCAACTGGTCTTTCGGAATCTCGTACGCATAATGATTCACACGGATGAACATGCGATGGTTCTCGTTGAACGCATGATCCACGCGTGCCATGTGCGAATCGTAGCGTTGGATGCGCACATCTGGGAAGTAGTAGTTGTTGCGCCCATCCACCAATCCCGTCTGGTTCGGCAGCGGATAGATGTTGATCAGGTTCAGCCCCACCTGGTTCAGTTGGCTCTTCGGAATGATGTTGCCCGGAATCGGGTCACGCTGAAAGCGTCCCGCCGTCGCCGCAGGCCGCGTCGTGAATGGATTGTAGATCTGATAAGAAGCCCCCAGCTTAAGCAGGGCAGAGAAGTCGCCCGTATGCTCCGCAGCCGTCGGCACTGTGCTCGTCTGGTTGCTGGTGGAAGGCTGCCCAAAGCGGTTCTCCTCCCACGAATAAAAGAAGAATGTTTTGTTCCGCCCGTTGTACAGGCGCGGCAGCAACACCGGACCGCCCATCGTAACGCCGTAGCGATGATCCTGATAAACCACCTTGCTCAAGCCTGCTTTGTTGTCAAAGAAGTTCGATGCATCGAAGGCGCTGTTCTTTGCCCAGTAGTAAGCGCTGCCATGAAACTCATTCGAACCGCCCTTGGAACTGATGTTGATCACCGGCCCGAACACGTGTCCTGCCGCCGCGTCATATGGGTTCGATTGCATCTTGAACTCGCTCACCGCGCCCGAAGGCGGAATAAAGGCCACCCGCGCATAGCCGCGCCCTCGGTCATTCGTGGTGTTGCTCACGCCATCCAGATTGAACTGCGTGGAAGTGTTGCCGGTGCCGTTCACCGTAATGTTCGACGTTGCATCGGGCGACGAGGTCTTCATTACGCGTAGCGATGTCATGTTCGCAACACCTGGCGCCAATCGCTCCAGCTCCAGCGGATTGCCGCCGCGTTGCGGCAGGTCGTCCAGCCGTTTGCTGTCCACCAGTTGCCCAATCGAACTGCTGGCCGTATCCAATTGCGGCGTCCCGCCCTTCACCTCAATCGTCTCTGAAACGCTGCCCACATCCATGCGGATCTGCAGATCCAAAACATCGCTCAAACGCAACTCCACGCCGCTCTGCACATAGTTGCGGAACCCTGTCATCTCTGAGGTCAGGCGGTACGTTCCCGCCGCCAGAAACGGCAGCCGGAATGTGCCCGATTCATTCGTCACGGCGGAAGCGGCAACGCCCGTTGCCTGATTTACGGCGCTAATATGCGCCCCAACCACATATGCGCCTTGCGCATCGGTAACGCGGCCGCCAATGGTGCCGCGCGAATCCTGAGCCATCATGCTTGCCGCGGCTGAAGCAAACGCAACAAGGCGGATGAGTGAGAGCATACCCTGACCTCCAAAGCTAATCTTCTAATTAAGAGTAAGCCCACGGTGCGCCGGGGTCTAGCCCCAAGGCGGCAATGCTTTTGTCTGAAACGGAAAGTCGTACACTGGAAACATGCCGAATCTGCCGGTGGATGTGCTGTGGATCGCCCGCTACGACTACGGTCGCGGCTGGAGCCTGCGCATGCACCAGCACAACTATCTCCAGATGATTCTGTTCCTCGATGGCAAGGGCGTTTTCACCGTCGCAGGTCAGCAGTATCCCATCCGCGGTGGAGAACTATTTCTTATCCGTTCCGGCGAGGACCATGGCCTGCAAGCCGACTCACTGGTCCGCACGCTTGACGTGAAGTTTCGCGTTGCGAATGGCGCACTCGCCACCAGCCTGCTGCGCGCCAACCGCGTCCTGCAATGGAATGAGCCGAGTTTGGCCGCGCGGCTGGAACGCATCCGCGCCGAAGGCGAACAGAAGTCCAGGTTTTATCGCGAAATGTGCAGCATTCTGCTCACTGAGATTCTCTACCTCTACCTGCGCAACGACCCTGCCGCGGCCGCCGTCGATGCTGCGCAACTTGTTTCCGGCGTTGCCCCGCACGATCACATTCTGCAGCGCGCCATCGCCTGCATTCGCGACAACCACCGCCGTCCGCTTACCATCCGCGAAATCGCCCGCGCCGCCGGCTGTACCGATCGCACGCTGCGCCTGCACTTCCACGATGTGCTGCGAATGAAGCCGCTGGCCTTCCTGCAGCGCCACCGCATCGCCCAGGCGAAACTGCTGATCCAGTATTCCGATTACACGTTGAAAGAGATCGCTGAACAGGTCGGCTTCCAGACCATCCATCACTTCACCCGCCTGTTCACCAATCAGGAAGGCAGCAGCCCGGCAGTGTGGCGCCGCGAGTATCTGGAAGGCATCCGCAAAGACGTCTACATCAACCCGTCATTCGAAAACCGCATCCTCACCGAACGTGGGGCAGAGTGGCACTCCAATGTCGCTTACCTTGACTAGAACGACGTGTCGCATTTGGGGTCAGACACCTTTTTTCGGCGCATTCCAGCCGAAAATGGGCTGTCTGACCCCAATTGCCCTCCACCGCAATGCCCCAATGAACCGCTTACCAAGTCGGAAGCTCGCTTCATAAACGCAATGTAAGCGACATTGGAGTGGCG
>CAIRSA010000288.1 GCA_903881085.1 uncultured Acidobacteriia bacterium | reverse complement strand
GTAACAGTTATTTGAAAATCAGAGAGGTTGGCGGTCGAAAGTCTATGGCTACATGGCCAGTGGTTATCAACTGGCAAACCAATTCGAATAGAACCTCTTGAGACCTCTCTGCCTGACTGCGAACGATTCTACATCATCGGACCCGCGAGCAATAAAAACTCGCGGGTCGCGGCGCCATTATTTTAAACGACGTAGGGCAGAGTGGTACTCTGCGGGCGAGTGGTACTCGCCCCAACCAACTAACTTAAGGCAACGCATAAGCCACATAACTTCCCCCCGAAGCAGCCCCCGACTTACCACCCCCAGCACCAATCAAAACATACTGCTTCCCCCGAACCGTATAAGTAACCGGAGTAGCATTCCCCGCCGCAGGCAAAGTATCCTCCCAAAGTAACTTACCCGTAAACTTATCGAAAGCCCGGAACTTCTTATCGAAGTTAGTAGCAGCAATAAACAAAAGCCCACCCGCCGTAGCCACCGGCCCCCCATAATTCTCACTACCCGTATTCTTTAACCCCTTAGCCGCCAGCTCCGGATACTCACCCAGATTAATCTTCCACCGGATCTCGCCCTTATCCAGATCAATGGCATTCAATGTCCCCCAAGGCGGCTCAACCGCAGGATACCCATCCGGATCGAGAAACTTGTTATACCCATCCATCGCATACTTCATATCGATCGGCGACGTCTTAGCCACCGTCACATCGACTTCCTTCTGTTCCCCAGTCATCAGGAAACCCACCATAGCCGCCACGCTCGAATCGCCCAACTGCGCGAACCCCGGCATCCGCCCAGCGCCCTTTCGGATAATCGCCTCGACCTCCTCAGACCGCCGCCGCGACCCAATCGCCACCAATGACGGAAATTCCGGAGGCGTTCCCGTCAAATCATTCTTATGGCACCCGCCGCAATTCCGCTCGTAGATCGCCTTGCCGGTTGTCCGCGAAGTGGCCTTCTTCTTTTCAATCATCTTCGGCACCCACGCCATCTCATTCGCGTTCACATACATCAGCCGCGACTGCGGATCGAACGCCTGCCCGCCCCACTCCGCCCCGCCATCGAAGCCCGGAAAAATCACCGTCCCGCTAAATCCGATCGGCGCCCACTGCCCCGCGCTCACAACGGTCTTGAACCGCGCCAACACCGCCGCATGAGCCTCAGGAGTGCGCTTCGTCAACATCTCCTCCGTCAGCACCTGCCGCGCAAACGCCGGAGGCTTCAACGGCAGCGGCTGCGTCTTCGCCGCCACTTCACCCGGCACCTCACTCGGCGGCACTTCCTTGTATTCGATCGGAAACAGGGGCTTGCCGGTCTCGCGCTCAAACACATAAACATGCGCCGATTTCGTAGCCTGTGCCACCGCGTCTATCAGTTTGCCATCGCGCCTCACCGTCACCAGCGTAGGCGGGGTAGGGAAGTCACGATCCCATATATCATGCCGCACGGCTTGGAAATGCCACGCCCGTTCACCGGTCTCCGCATTCAATGCAAGCAGCGTATTCGCAAATAAGTTATCGCCCACCCGGTTGGCACCATAAAAATCGTACGAAGCCGAACCCGTTGGCACAAACACCAGCCCGCGCTTCTCATCTAACGCCATGCCCGCCCAGTTGTTCGTTCCACCGCTATAAGTCCACGCATCCTTCGGCCAAGTGTCATACCCGAACTCGCCCGGATGCGGAATCGTATGGAAGCTCCAGCGCAGCTTCCCCGTCCGCACATCATAGGCGCGAATGTCGCCCGGCCCCGAAGGCAACCCCTCCGGCACCAGACTCCCCAAAATCAGCAGGTCTTTATAAACCACCCCCGGCGTGGTCAGCGTGATCGAGATGCCTTCAATCGGCCGCCCCAGATTCTCACGCAAATCAATCCGCCCGCCCTTGCCGAAATCCCCCGCCGGTTTGCCCGTGGCAGCATCCAGCGCATAGACCCAATTGCGCACGCCTACATAGATACGCCGCTCTTTGCCCGAAGCCCAATACGATAGACCGCGGCTGCGCATCTTGCTCGTCATCGGCTTGCCGTCATGCGGATCGAAGCTCCACAACTGCTTGCCTGTCGCGCCATCTAAAGCCACCACGCGCAGCTTCGGCGTCGAAGCATACACAACCCCGTCGATCACCAACGGCTGGCACTGCATCTCCGAGCCCTTGAACATGTCACCGGTATCGTGCGTCCATGCGACTTTCAATTGGGCGACGTTCGACCGGTCAATCTGCTTCAGATCGGAATACCGGCTCTGGCCCGTCCCGCCATAAGACTTCCAATCGGAGTCCGCGGCGAAGCCCGCCGCCATGCATGCGAAAAAGAGAAATAAGTACGGTTTCATTGCGTTCTACATTTCATATCACAAAAGCCTGCCCCATAATAGGATCATGCGTCTCGTAGCGCTCGTTATTGCCATGTGTCTTGCCCCGCTTGCGGACGCACAAACATCCAGCCCCACCGGCGCCATTCAAGGAGTTGTGGTGGATTCCTCTGGCGCAGCCGTCCCCAACGCCAAGGTCACCGCCCGCCACGACGACCGCGGCCAGGCCCGCGAAGCAGTTAGCGACGAACAAGGCCGCTTCACTCTGCAAGCCCTGCAAATAGGCACTTACACGCTGCGCGCCGCGAAGGAAGGCTTCAACCCCGCACAGACTGCGGTGTTCCAAGTCTCGCTAGGCCAAGTAGTCGTGCAACGCCTCGTCCTCATCGTTGCCGGAGTCACCGGCAGCATTGAAGTCAACGAAGCGGCCGACGCCATCGAATCCACCGCCACCACATCCAGCGCGGCACTTGGCGGTGACCGCATCGAAGAAGCCCCGGCGCGCGGCCGCAACTATCTCAACTTCGTCACCCAGGCCCCCGGCCTCGCCCAATCAAACAGTGGAGCCGTGCAGAAATCCATGACCGCCGTGCGCAACCCCACTGCCGATAGCGGCTTCTCGTTCGCCGGCCTGCGCGGCCGCAACAACAGCATCGATATCGATGGCGTCGATAACCGCGACGAAACCACCGGCGCAAACCGCGTCGGCATCGGCCTCGAAATGGTCCAGGAGTTTCGCGTCGCAGGCTCTGTCACTGGAGCCGAACTAGGCGGAGCCGCCGGCGGCCTCATCAACGTCGTCACCCGCACCGGCGTCAATCTCATGCACGGCGATTTCACTTACTTTACGCAGAACACCGATTTCAACGCCCGCAAGCCAGAGGTGGCCTCAGCCGATCAACCCCGCTTCATCCGCCATCAACCCGGTGCGTCGTGGTACGGCCCCATTGAGAAGGACAAGACCTTCATCGCCGTCGCCCTCGAAGCCGAACGCGAGTCCGCGCAGGACTGGTCCGAAACGCCTGACTACGCCGTGCGCCGAATCAACGCCGTGCTCGCCGCGAAAAACATGGCAGCCTTCGGCCTCAAACCAGTTCGCGACGCGTTGTTCGACACAGGGGTTCGCGGCACCGAAGGCTTCGTCAAACTCAACCACCAGTTCGACTCCAAGGACAGCATCACCCTCCGCTATGCAATTAGCCGAGGCCGCTCGCGTTACGACGTGCAAGGCAGCAACAACTTTCAGGATCAATCCGCAGGTGGCAGCAGCCTCACTACCGACCATTCGTTGGTCGGCAATTGGATGCGCGTAGCCACGCCCGCACTTGTTCTCGAATCCCGTTTTCAGTACGGCCGCCGCGAACAGGAACTGACTCCAAACGGCACTGGCCCCATGATCGAAATCCCCGGTGTGGTCACCTTCGGCCAAGGCTATCGCCTCGACGCCTCGCGCAACGAAGACCACTGGCAGGCAGTCGAAAACGTAACCTGGTCTCGCGGCCGCCATCAGGTCAGTTTCGGTGCCAGCGTCCACAGCGTCTCACTCGATTCGCGCATGGCCAACCGCTTCGCCGGCATCTTCGTCTTCCCAACGCTCGAAGCCTTCGAACAATCTCGGCCCGACATGTACATTCAGGCCTTCGGCAATCCGGCCACCTCGATGCGCACAGTCCCCATCGGCGCATGGATTCAGGAGCGCGCCCGCCTGCGCGATGGCCTCACTCTCGAAGCCGGTCTTCGTTACGATCGCCAATCGATGCCTGGCGGACTGTTTCAATCGTCGAACCAATGGTCGCCCCGCCTCGGCCTAGCGTGGCAGCCGCTGAAGGGCAGGGCACTGGTCACCAGAATCGGTTACGGCTTGTTCCATGACCGCTTCCCTCTTGGCTTCCTGAATGAAGCCTTGCAGAAGGACGGCAAGAACGCCTTCGAGCAATACGGCTACGGCAACGCCGCAATGGCCGCTTATGCCATTGCCCGCCTTGCGCCCATTGTGAATCCATTTCCAAACCTCGCTCAACTCACATACCGCCCATCGTCCAACTTTCCAGTCACCTACTCGCGCAAGCTCACCGCAGGCGCTGAATATGGCCTCACGAAAGAGACCACGCTCTCCGTCGAAGCCTCAGATGTACACGGCTTCCACCTGCCGCGCATCACCAACTACACGCTCGAACAAACCGCCAGCTCCGAATACCAGGGCGTGTCCATCTCCCTCAATCGCCGCCTCAGCAAGGAACTTGCCCTCATCGTCAACTACAACATCGGCCGCGCCCGTGACGACGCCTCCGACTACGACGAGCAACCCTTCAACCCGCAAAACACCCGCCAGGACTGGGCCCGCTCGCGCCAGTATCAGAAGCATCGCTTCTCGGCCAGTGGCACCTATGAGTTCCCGACCGACGATCTCCCCGGCCCCGAGTGGTTCAAAACTGCGATCGATAAATGGACCATCGCGCCGGTCTTCGTCGCGGGTAGCGGCCGCCCGCTCAACACCCTTCTCACCACTGACATTCTGCGCACCGGAGCCTACCCCATCACCGCCCGCCCCGCCGGCTTCGGCCGCAACTCCGTGCTCGGCCCCAACACCTACTCCATCGACGTGCGCCTCATGAAGACCATTCCTATTCACGAAAACCGCGCCCGCCTGCAGTTCGGCATCGAAAGCTTCAACCTCGCCAACCACGTCAACCCCGTAATTCTCAGCGAATACTACACCTCGACTTACAAAGGCCTGGTGGAATCCGGCACGCCGCGCCAGCTTCAGTTCTTCATGCAGTTTGAATATTGAGCCGCTGCAACGATAGACTATGACAATGCCCGCACAAAAAATCGACTCGCACCATCACCTCTGGAAGTACACCAAAGAAGACTACGGCTGGATCGGTCCAGGCATGGAAGCCATCGGCCGCGACTTCCTTCCACCGGATCTGAAGAAGGTGTTGGACGCAGGCGGAATCGATGGAGCCGTTGCCGTGCAGGCCAGCCAGACGCTGCATGAAACCGAATGGCTGCTGCAACTCGCCGAAGCCAACAACTTCATGCGCGGCGTAGTGGGCTGGGTCCCCTTCATTGATGCCGACGTGGAAAAGCACATTGCCAAATATGCGAAGCACAAAAAGCTGAAGGGCTTTCGCCACGTACTGCAGGACGAAGCCGACGACTTCTACATCTCACGCGTCGACTTCAACAACGGCATCTCGAAGCTGAAGAAGTATAACCTGATTTACGACATCCTCATCTTTGAGCGGCACCTGTTGCAGTCTATCAAGTTCGTGGACCAGCATCCGAATCAGGTGTTCGTGTTGGACCACGTGGCCAAGCCGCGCATCAAGGTCCACATGATGGAACCGTGGAAAGCGAACATGGCCGATCTCGCCAAGCGCCAGAACGTCTACTGCAAAATCTCCGGCATGGCCACCGAAGCAGACATGAAGAACTGGAAGGACGCCGACCTGCGCCCCTACATCGATCACGTCCTGAACGTGTTCGGTCCCAAGCGCTGCATGTTCGGCTCCGACTGGCCAGTGGCGTTGTTAGCGACGGACTATAAGCGCTGGGTCGATCTGGTGAAAGGCGTCATCAGCAGCCTCTCGCAATCCGAACAGGACCGCATAATGGGCGGCACCGCCATCGAAGCGTACAAATTATAACCAACCGTACAAATGAAATAATCGCGCTGGTTTTATCCGTGTGCATCCGTGGCTATTTCTTTCCGGAATCAAAGCCAAGCCACGGATCCACACGGATGGACACGGATAAAACAAAGTGCAAGTTCAACTAGTCTGAGGCGTAGTTGATCTCCATCTTTCGCGCATAATACGCCGCAATTGCTACGAACCCCAACGAAACCGCGATCAATCAGCCAAACTCTATCCGATGAGATGGACCGCCTCAATGCATCCTCGACAAGCGGCCAAATCAGGCTTACAGTTTCAGCCCCAGGATACAAGCCGGAAGTTACGACCGCACACTGCGATGAAGGGATGGACTACGAGAAAAAAATCATTCTGTACAAATGAAATGGTCGCGTTGGTTTTATCCGTGTCCATCCGTGTGTATCCGTGGCTAATCCCCACTAATCCGAGGCGTAGTTGATCTCCATCTTCCGCGAGTAATACGCTGCAACAACCACGAACCCCAGCGAAACCGCGATCAATCCGCCAATCGCCACCAGCGGCGTAGCAGGCTCCACATTCACCGCCAGCAATGCCAGCACCGGAGTAACATCATCCTTCGAAAGAATCTCAACCGGGCACATCGATTTCAGGTAGTAAATCACGCTGATCTTTCGCAGCATCAACGGCAGAATGCTATTGATCGATTCCCACAGCAGAATCGTAACCGCCGGGATCAACGGGTTTCGCAGAAGCATCCCCGCCAACAGGAACATACTGCCATAACCCACACAAGCCAGCGCCGCCACTCCAATATACGCGAACGCGTGCTGCCAACCATTGCCAGTGGTCAGATACTCATCCAGCATCGCCTTCGGAAAGTGCATATACAGCACAACAATCTGCAACGCTGCACTTACACTAAAGATCGCGCTGGTAGCCACCAAGCCGGCCAGATACTTCCCCAGCACCACAATCTCACGCCGCACCGGGGCCAGAAAGTAATAGTGCAAGCTCTTATCCAACAGCTCCCCGCGAAACAGATTCAGGAACACAAACACACACCCGAAAAACACTGCCAAACGCAGGAAGAAAATCTGGTAAACCGAGCCGAAAATAATCTGGTCCCTTTCCAAATTACATTCCCCGCGGAACTGCAGGCCGACAACTTTCCCGTCCAGCATCCGAACCGTCAGGTCCTCTTCCTTCGATGAGTATTGAAGGAATTCCCGCTTGCCTCCACGAGTCTCAAACACCCGCTCATGCAAAGGATGCGGCAGCCGCTGCAGCACCTGATCCTTCAACATGCCGCGCTTGATGGAATGCAATTGTTCGCGTGTTACGGCGTCCCCGCCAATGTCGCTGCGCCGCGAGGCTTCGCGCTTGGCAACAATTCCATGCCCCACGAAAATCAACACCGGCGCAGCCGCCAATAAGTAGATCCACAACCCACGCCGCGAAAAGAAGCTCTTCGAAATCTCCAGCCGGAAAACCGCCCACAACTGCGGAAGCCACATCGGGTTCATCGCGCCGCCTCCTCATTGCCGATCAGATATTCGTACACGGAGTTCACGTCATCGTCCGATGGCTGCACAGTTTCAATCGGCAGCCCTTCCATCGCCAGTTGATTCAGGAACAGAAAGAAGCCGTCGGCATTCTTGGTCTTCACCATCAGTCCGCCGCCATCGGCATGCATCTTCACTTCCACCACGTAATCCTGCTGCACCAACCGCGCCGCCAGCGGCCGCGCCGGATTGCAGCGGATCATTACTTGCATCGGATGGTCTTCGATCTCGCCGCGCACGCCACGGATCTGCCCTTCAGCGATCACGTAGCCGCCGCTCATCATAATCACCTGGTCAGAGATGATGTCCACCTCATGTAGCACGTGGCTGGAAAGAATCACGTGCCGCCCTTCAATAGCAAGCTCGCGAAACAGCGCGATCGTCTCAGAACGCACCAGCGGATCCAACCCATTCAGCGGCTCATCCAGGATCAGCACCTTCGGATCGTGCGCAATCGCCTGCGCCAGTTTGATCCGCTGCCGCATGCCTTTGCTATAGCCCGCAATTTTCCGCCCTGCCGCCTCGCGCAGATTCACACGGTCAATCGCGCTCCACGCCAACTTCTCGCACTCCGCATGACCCATGCCGAACAGCCGCAAAAACGAATACACAAACTGATAGCCGGTGAAGCCCTTCGGATAGTTGTCGAACTGTGAACAGTAGCCCATCGTGCGAAACAATCGCTCCGGATCGCTCGTCGGAATGCCCAACACCTCAATGCGTCCGCGCGAAGGTTGCAGCAGGCCCGTCATCAGATTCATCAACGTGGTCTTGCCCGATCCATTCGGCCCAACCAGGCTGGTGATGCCCGTGGGAATCGAAAGGTTCACCCGGTTGACGCCCAGCACCTCGCCGTAAAATTTAGAAACGTCGTCAAACAGGATCATCAGCGCACCACCTCATAGGCCTTCACCTTACGCATCAGCAGAAAGATGCAGAAGGCGATCATCATGCCGATTGCGCTCAATGAATCCGTAAGCGTCAAACCATCGGCCGGCAGTTCGATGGCGAACATCGCCTGCGCGATGCGTTCCAGGTTGCTGCCCGGATCGAGGAAGCCGCCATTCTCCGTGTGCATCACGTTATTGATCGTTGCCCCGATGCCCGCGCCCATAAAGAACACCACCAGCATCAGCGCGCCGGCCACGATCTTCCACCGCACCCACGCCGAAAGCGCCAGCGCCAGCATCGACAACAACAAAATCCAAATCATGGAAACCACGAACGTGCTCCACGCCAGCCACGCGTTGGCCACGAACCAGTCCCAGCCTTCCAGACTGCCTTGAAGCCCATACAACATCAAGCCCGGAATCCATGTGATGTACGAGATCAATCCGCCCAGCACCAATAGCTTGCCAACAACATATTCCAAACGCGAAAACGGACGGCAAAAATACAACGGCAGCGCGCCGTTGGTGAGGTCAGGCGATATCAACCCGGGGCCTATCAGCGCGGTGAGAATGAACGCCATCACTCCCTGGAAATTCGTGTAGCGCAGGAAGAATGCTCCGTCCACTTCAAACAGCCGCTTCATCGGAATCGGGAAGAACGACATGAACGATTGCAGGTTGGCGTTCAAATACATCGCGATCGCGCAGCCCAGCGGATAGAAGAAGCACACCACGTAAAAGATGGTCAGGAAGCGCTGCGCGAAAAGTCCTTTCCACGACTGGCGCGGAATGGCAAACAGCCGTGACCATGACGGAGTTAAAGGCCCGCTGTACGGTTTATAGTTACGCTTATACACCGCCATTGGAATTGGCCTCCATCGCTTTGAGGAAAATGTCTTCCAGCGTATCGCGACGCTGGCTCAGCCTTCTCAGTTGCAGGTTACGTTCCGACGCCAGGCGGTACACATCGTGCACCTCCACATCCTTGGCCAAAAGCAGCCTCATGCCGCCGCGCGATGTCGTTGTGCATTCGCAGCCCAACGCTTCCAGCGCGCCAGTGAATCCGTTCTGTTCGCCCACGACTTCCATTTCCAGGAAGCGCAGATTCATGCTGCGCTCGTGCGCCAGATTCGACTTGTGCACTACGCGCCCCTGCTTCAAAATCACGACCTCTTCGCAGGTCTCTTCCACATCGCGCAGAAGGTGAGAGCAGAGCACGATGTTCATCTGCCCGCCGTCGCGAATCTCCTGAATCAGGCGCAGCATGCGCTGCCGCGCGGGCGGATCCAGTCCATTGGTCGGCTCGTCAAGAATGACGAGCTTCGGCCCGTGCACAATGGCCTGCGCCAGCTTGGCCATCTGTTTCATGCCCAGCGAATACGTGCCCAATTTGCGGTAGCGTGCTTCGCCCAGGCCGACATAGAACAGCGATTCATGCGCCCGCTCCAGCGCCGCTTCGCCCGGTAAACCAGAAAGTTCAGCCATGTAGCGGATGAACGAAACCGCATTCATGTTGGCGATGAACGAATCGTTCTCGGGCATGTAGCCGACCAGGCTGCGGATCTTCATCTTGTCGCGCAGAATGTCGTGGCCCAATAGCCGCGCCGTTCCAGCATTGGGTTTATAGAAGCCTAGCAGCGTGTTGATGAGCGTTGATTTCCCAGCGCCATTCGGGCCCAGCAGCCCAATGGTGCGGCCGGAAAGCGAGCCCTCCAGTCCGTTCAGAATCTGCCGTCCGCCAAGGCGGACCGAGAGTTTATCGAGCTCAATCACGGGATGCATGTCGTCGGGTGTTAATTTATAGTACGAAAAATCCCGCCGCGTGTTCCCGTTTTATGCGACTTCGTCTTTCAGTGCCAGCGTCGCCGCCGCAGCGATCAAGGAGAACGCACCCAGCGCGTAGAAGCTGCTGCGGAATTGGCCAGTGAAATCGGCCAGATAACCAACCGCCGGCGCACCCACCAGAATCATCACAATTCCAATCATGTTCACCAGCCCCATGGCCGCTCCGGCGCGGCCTGGATACAGCGCCGCGGTGCGCGTGAAAATCGCCGCATATGGCAGGCCGCAGCCAAGCCCGAGTCCAAGAATCGCCACGATCGTGAAATCAAGCGACTGGCCCCAAGCCAGAAGCGCGCAGCACGCCGCATTCAGCAAGAGGGCATAACGGATCAGCGATGAAATACGCATACGATGTATCAGCCATCCACCCAGCGGCCGGGTGAAGATTCCCAACAGCAACACCAGCGATCCAAGCACGCCTGCCGTGCGGATGCCCATCTTGAAATCCACCTTCAACAACGTCGTGATCCAAGTCCCTACCACCAGGACCAATCCGAACGAGGCCATCTGCAGCAGACCCAGCAGCCACAATTCACCATGGACGGCCATCTGCTTGATGCTGGCGGAATCCTTCTGTCCCTGCTTAGGTTTCGGTATGGCGATCCACCAATAGAGCCAAACCAACGCCGCCACTGTCGCGGAACAGAGAAACGCCGCGCGCCATCCTAGTGAGTTGAGAATCTGCGGTACAGCGAAGATGACAAACCCGGAGCCCATCACAATCGACCCGCCGAACATTCCTTGCGCCAAGTGAAGCTCCTTGCCGCTGAACATGCGGACAATGTAGCGCGCACCGGCGGTAAATGACATGCCGGTGCCGAAGCCTACAAAGATCTTCCAGAAAAGCAATTGCCAATAAGAACCCGACGTCGCGATGGCGAAGTTACCCACGGCCACCCACGCCAGGCCCAGCACCATCATCCGCGCGGCTCCGATTTTGTCGGCCAGCCGCCCCCCTGGAACCTGCATTAAGGCATGAGTGAGAAAGATGGCGGAAGTAAGTAGCCCTGCGCTGGCCTGATTGAAACCAAACTCGGCTTGCAGTGCGGGGGCCATAGGGGCGTGATTGGTGTAGTTGGCTGAGAACGCAAACCCAGCCGCGCACACTGCTATTAAGGATCGTTTTTCCATTATTGTTACTCTAACGCGGAAGTATGCCCATCAGTATTGGATAGACTTTAGAAGTAAACTCGTTGGCGGCTGTGGTCGCGGCCTCGTCCCCGCGGCCCATCGGCCAGAGAGTTATCCGCACCAGCGAAGTGTCCGTGCGCCGGTCAATCACGGCGTCGGGAAGAATCCAGAATTTCGCTTCCCACTCACTGGCGATTGCTCTATGCGAGGTCTGGTACCAATACAAAACCACCGCCCGTTCCTGTCCGTGCACCGTAATATAGCGGTTCACCAGGATGTTGCCCGCACTGGAATCGATCTTCACCTTGTCGCTCACAACCGGAATCCAGCCACTGCCAGGCAAACATACCTGGGGCGAATGAGGTGTTGCGCCTCCGCGTTGCGAACGAAACCAGGCCACGAAGAAATTGGCCATCCAGCTTTCGCTTCCTTGCTTCACATAGTTCCGGTTCAGCAACCGGTCCGCGCGCAATTGGGCCGCCACTTCGGGCTCAATTGGGATCTCCTGCGCCATCTGCCAACTATCGATCGTCTTCGGCAGGGTGGTCAGTTCCGGCAGCGCGGGTGGGCGTTCTCCGCCCGATGCCCAATAGACGAAGCCGGTCTGCAAGGCCAGAAAGGCCGGCACAAGAATTCTGACGGCTTTAAGCATGGAGCCGGCCATACATCGAATTCACGCTCTTCTGAATTCCCAATATCGACACCAGGCTAATGACGAAGAACGCCACGCCTGCAACTTCATGCGGCGTGCCGGAATCGAGCGCCGGAATCCACGCCGAAGCAGCCACGCGTAGGCCATTCGCGAAAATCGCGACTGGGATTGTAGCGATCATTAATGCGGCGCGCATCCACGGCTTGGGGTCGGCAAGATAACCAAATACCACCGCCATGAAAGCCAGCGGCAGCAGATACCGGATGCCATTGCAGGCTTCGGCAACTGCTACGCGATGGCCGCCAACATCCAGGATGTTGCCACTGCGGATGACTCCGATGCCTGAAAAACTGAGGATGCCCGCGGCCAGTTTACTCGCCAGCAGTTGCAACGGCAATGTCGCCTGGTTATAGACGATCGCCAGCTTTGGCAGCATGAATAGAGCTAAGAAGATGGGGAAGGCCCACGCCCTGAGAAGTCCGGCGCCGCCCAGGCATAGAATCGCTCCGACGGCAGAGAGCAGCAGTGCAACGGAGCTGGCAAAGAGTCCTACGCCGATTGCGCCGGCGGCATGCATCGCCAACCCGGCGGCCAGCAGCACTACGCCCCAGATATTGGGAACGGGAGGAATCGAAATCCACTTCTCGCGTTCGCGCCAGACAATCCATAGGATGATCAACGGCACCACAAAGCCGTGGCCCATATCCTCATCGTTCCACCACTGCAACACCATGCCTTGAATGGTGGTTGCATAGCAGGCTAGAAGGCAGATGGTTGTTATCAACGCAGCGGCGGACTGCTTACTCATCGAGTGACCATTATAACAGCAGGCAGAATTAGGCTAGGATTGAAAGGACGGGAAACACCGTGAAACATCTACTCGGATTATTGATACCTATCGCCGTGATTGCACAAATACCAAACCTTGAACAACTGAAGCGCATGACCGCGCGATTCGCTCCAGCCAAAATTGGAGCCGACACGGCACGGCTCGACGAAGGCGACCGCAAGGCGCTGGCAAAACTGCTCGAAGCCGCCCATGTTGTCGACGAACTTTACCTGGAACAGGCGTGGAGCGGCAACTTCGGACTGCGCGCGGAACTGCGTAAAGATACCAGCGAACTTGGCAAGGCGCGGCTGCGATACTTCGTGTTGAACAAGGGTCCGTGGTCGGGCATCGATGGCCATGCGGCATTTCTGCCGGGCGTCCCCGCGCACAAACCGGCCGGAGCGAATTTTTATCCGCAGGAGATGTCGAAAGACGCGTTCGAAAAGTGGGCCAAGGCGCATCCGGGAGCCGACGGCTTCTTCTCCGTGATCCGGCAGAAGGGGAACTCGTTTGAAGCCGTTCCCTACAGCAAGGCTTACGCGGAGCGGCTGCAAAAGCTGGCCACATTGCTGCGCGAAGCGGCACAATTGACCACCAACGATTCGCTGAAAACGTTTCTGCGGCTGCGAGCCGATGCCTTTCTGAGTGACGACTATTATGCCAGCGATGTCGCCTGGATGGATCTGGATGCTCCGATAGAATTGACCATCGGACCTTACGAAACGTACACCGATGAGCTGTTCGGATACAAGGCGGCGTTCGAATGCTACGTCACTTTGCGAGACGATGTGGAGACGGCTAAGATCAAGTTCTTCTCAAGCCACCTGCAAGAGGTTGAGGATCACCTGCCGGTTGACCCGAAGTACCGTAATCCGAAGATTGGCGCCCTGGCTCCGTTGCGCGTGGTGAATGAGATCATGGCCTCGGGCGATGCCGCTCACGGCGTGCGCACGGCGGCTTTCAATCTTCCCAATGACGAGCGAGTGATTCAGCAGAAGGGCAGCAAACGCGTAATGCTGAAGAACGTGCAGGAGGCCAAATTCGAAAAGACTCTGACCCCGATCTCGAAGCTGGCGCTGCCCGCGGAGATGCATGGCGATCTGAGCTTCGATTCCTTCTTCACCCACATTGTTGCGCATGAGTTGACTCATGGATTGGGTCCGCACAACATCACGGTCAACGGGCGCGCCACCACTCCTCGACAGGAGTTGAAGGAGCTCTACAGCGCCATTGAAGAGGCCAAGGCTGATGCAACAGGGCTGTTCATGTTGCAGCATCTTTATGATCGCGGGCTGGCGTTTCAAGGTTCAAAGGCCGATGCGGAACGCAAGTTGTATACGACTTACCTGGCTTCGTCATTCCGGTCGGTGCGGTTTGGTTTGAACGAGGCGCACGGGAAGGGAATGGCCCTGCAATTCAATTATCTAATGGATAAGGGCGCCATCGTTGTGAAGAAAGATGGCAGCTTCGCAGTGGACTTTCAGAAGATCAAGGGAGCAGTAACTGACTTGACGCACGATCTGCTCACGATTGAAGCGCAGGGCGACTACACGCGGGCGAAACAGATGTTAAATCACTTGGTTGAAATCAGGCCGGCGATGGCCGCGATGCTCAAGCGGATGGAGCAGATTCCTACCGACGTTGCGCCGCTTTAGCCGCTTCTTTGGCCGCCTTGCGCGCTGCCATGCTTTGTTTCAGGTCAGGCCAGAATTCTTTGATCACATTGGAAATCGCATCCGTGCCAATAGCTGTTACGAACTTCTGTGCGTTGTCCGCGGCATTGCGTTGCGAAGGCAGATACAAGTTTGAAATGGCTGTTGCTGTTGCATTGCCGCCCAGCTCCGCAAAGTTAATCCGGACTTTGTTGCTGTCGGTCTTGTTCACAAAGATTCTCGTGAGCGCATAACCCAGGCGTTTGCCGGGGCCACCAGCACCGGCTCCAATACGGAAGTAGCGCGGATCTTCATGAAGCATCGCAGGAAACGCCCCTTCTGCCAACATGTTGCCGATTCCCTGATCGGCAAAACCGGTGGCTAGCCGATGGCCGAATCCCTTCATGCCCTGGCCAAATTCGGGGTTCTGATTGGAGAGCTGCCCGATGCTGGCGAAGAAGCCCGACATGAAATAGATTGGGTAGTCGAATGAGTCCTTGACCGCAATCGTCAGCTTTCGTTTTCCAGAGATCGGCACAAACGGGATAGTCCCATCCGCAGTGCGGTAATTCGGCAACACACCAGCGACGCGCTTGTCTATCACCATTGGCTTAGTGGTGCTAGCCGGGGTGCCAGGCATGGTCTTCGCCGGAGCTGCAGGGTCATCGATTGCTGGTTGCGCGATCAGCACACACGCAGAGAGCGCATGCGCCAGGCAAAGAGATAGTAGTTTCATTTGGTACATTTAATCAGATGTCTTAGGGGCTTCCCAGGTTACGTAGCAATCGCTTTTTAGTTGACCTGGAACCCTGATCAACTGTTAAAATTAAACAATTAACGTGCGAATCTGCCTGTTGCTATTTCTACCAGTATCTCTTTTCGGGCAGCTTACCGTCAAACTGCGGCCTGAGACTGTCCGTGAATTTGACAAGTATGTTCAGTCGTCGGAAGCTCTGATGGAGAAGCGTTGGAAAGGTGAAGCGCCCTTTCTGCTCATTGACGACAGCAAGGCCGAGCGGGCCAAAGTGGCCTCTGGACAGACCCTGGTGCGACAGATCACACCTCGTGGGGGACTTAAAATAACCAGCGGCATTATCCATGATTGGGCGGCCACCACATTCATGAAAGGCGTGACTCTGGAACAGGCAACCGCCGTGGTTACCGATTTTGACCGTCACAAGAAGATCTATCCGGAAGTAGCCGGGTCCAGGTTAATTTCGCGAGAAGGAGATGTTGTCCGCGGATTCCATCGCCTGATGAAGAAGAAGGTTCTCACCGTAGTTCTGAATAGCGAATACGAAGTGCGGACGGTCCAGATCAGCCCAACGCGAGCCTACACCAGTTCACGCAGCACGAAATTGGTGGAAGTAGACGACGCGGGCACAAAGAACGAACACGAATTGCCCGAAGGCGTAGGTCACGGTTTTATGTGGCGGCTGAACGCCTACTGGCGATTTGAGGCTACGCCTGAGGGCGTGTTTGCGGAATGTCAGGCGATTACATTGACGCGAGATGTGCCTGGCGCCATCGCCTGGATGGTGAATCCGTTTATCCAGGACATGCCGCGTGAATCCCTCCGATCGATGCTGGAATCCACGCGGAATGCTTTGGCGCGTTAAATCACTTACTTTAGAATCTTCATCAGGTTCATGTAGCTGGTGCGGGCTGCGGCAATGGCGTCGCCGCTTGCTGCGGCGTTGTCCTGCTCAATACAGAAGTGTTTCAGCCCGGCCAGTTTTGCCTGTTTGAAGAAAGGAGCGTAGTTCACATCGCCTTCTCCAATCGGGCATAACTTGGCGAGCTTGCGGCGCTGTGCGGGTGTTGCGTCGACCGGTGCGCTCTTGATGCCGGTCGCGTCCTTCACATGCCACAATTCGAAACGGCCAGGATTCTTTTTGAACAATTCCAGAATGTTTTGGCCGGCGACCGATGCCCATCCGATGTCAAGCTGCATGGTAACGAGGGCTGGATTGGTTTCGGCCAGGAGAACATCGTACATGCAGGTCTTGGTGCCTTCGAGCAGATCGAACTCTTCGGTGTGATTGTGTACCAGCATCTTCATGCCGAACTTCTTGGCGATCTCGCCCTGGCGGTTCAGATCCGCACTGCGTTTCTTGGTGGATTCAATAGTGACCGGCCCAGGAATGCGGGGTCCGCGGATTTCGATGTACTTGAAGCCCATCACCTGAAAGCCTTGCAGTTCCTTTTCCAAGTTCGGACCTTCGGTTGCGCCGGCATGCGTGCTGGGCGCGGTTAGCTTGTATTTGTCCATCAGGGCGCGGAACGCCTTCGGATCCAGATTGCCGTAGCTGGTGGGTTCAATCTCCTTGTAACCTACCTCTGCTACCTTGGCCAGGGTGCCTTCCGCGTCTTTGACGAACATCTCGCGCACAGTCCACATTTCCAGACCGATCTGCTTTGCCCACGGCGAAGCCGCCTGTAAGGTTGCGGCGCCGGCGCCAAATAGGGCGGCGGTCTTTAGAAAATCGCGCCGGTTGGTTGTTGCTTGATTCATAATCTCCTAGTTATCCTTCACTTACTTTTCCACTTACTCGATCCCACTTCATTTTCTTGCCGCGGCGGTACGACATATTACCCAGATGCGCGGCGCCTGCCGCAAAGTGGCCATCCTCGGCGGATTCGCGGCTGGGCTTGCCTTCGCGGATCGATTCGATGAAGTACTCATAGTGCTCCAGGCCGCGTTCGAGCTTCACTTCTTTCGCCGGCTTCTGCTCACCATTGCGCGGGATCTTACCGTCGGTGAATCCGAGCGATTCCAGATGTTTCGCCTTCATCGCTTTGGTCCAACCATTCAAGCCGTAGGCTTCGAGCGCCGGCCGCGGTGCTTCATATTCGACCATCAACTCGCCGCGACTACCGAAGGTCATGGTAGCATCCGTGCCCATCACCGTAATCACGCTGCCATTGCCGCGGGCGTTGCACAGATTCACGTTCATGTCGGCAATGAACGAATCGTATTCAAACAACACGCTAAGCACGTCGGGTACTGTCCGGCCGTCGTTAAACTTATAGATGCCGCCCTGGGCAACAGCAGAGTTCGGGCCTTGCACGCTCATCATCTCGTGCATGCCGGTGAGCAGATGCACGAACAGATCGGTGGCCACGCCGCCCGAATATTCCCACCAGCAGCGCCAGCGGAAGAAGCGCTTCAGGTCGAACGGGATCTTCGGCGAAGAACCGATGAAGCGCGCCCAATCGATAGTCTGTGGCGTGGCATTGGCCGGGATAGGATAGACCCACGCGCCATCGGGGCTGTTGCGGTGGTTCACCATGCGCACCATGGAAACCTTGCCGATAGCGCCATCGCGAATCAGTTCCTTGGCTTTCAGTATCCATGGCGAGGTCTTGCTCTGGCTGCCCACCATCACCAGCTTGCCGGACTTCTTCTGTGCATCGATCACTGCCTGGCCTTCGTCGATGGACCACGTAAGGGGCTTCTCGCAATAGACGTGCTTACCGGCGGCCAGCGCGTCGAGGACAATACGAACGTGCCAGTGGTCGGGTGTGGCAACGGTGACCGCATCGATGTCTTTGCGCGCCAGAACGGTGTGGTAATCCTTGGTAGTTTCGATGCCGGGGACTGTCTCCTTGGCCCAGTCCAGGTGGCCGTCGAAAAGATCGGCGACGATCAGCGGCTTCACGCCGGGGGTCTTAGCGAATGACTCGATAAGATACGAGCCGCGAATGCCTGAGCCGATGTAGCCCATGGCGATCTGATCGTTGGGTTTGGCCGCCATCAACACCGGCTTGGGGCCGGCGAGTTTATATACGGTCAGCGCCGAAGCGGCGAACTGTCTACGGCTGATGTGCATAGTCGATTCCTTTCGAGCAGGCTATCATGTTCAACATACCACTTGCCGAATGCCGGTCTGGACCCACTTGTTTCATGAGTACGTACGCGAGCAAGGAAATGTTATAGAATCCATGACAGACGTTTTTCGCTCGATGGGGGGTCCGTTAATGAGAAAGCTTTTCCTGGCCATGATCGCCATGGCGGCAGTTGCCACCGTTTCCGCGCAAGAGTTCCGCGGCACATTCAGCGGGCTGGTTACCGATTCACAGGGCGCCGCAATACCCAAGGTGAAGATCACCGCGATCCAGAAGGAGACCGGCAACAAGTCGGAGACTCTTTCGTCCGCGACCGGCGAGTACACACTGCCGTTTCTGGCGATCGGGGCGTATGAGATTACCGCCCAGATCGCGGGTTTTAAGACATATCGCCGTTCCGGTCTCACGCTGAGCGTGGGCGAGCATCCGGTGATCGATATTAAAATGGACGTCGGCGAAGCCAGCCAGAGCGTGAACATAACAGCCGAGGCCGTGATGATCGAATCTGCCAACGCCAGCGTGGGGCAGGTGATTCCCTCGGAAGAGGTCGAGGATCTGCCTATCAACGGGCGCACGCCGATGATGCTTTCGCGGCTTGCCATGGGTGTGATCAGCACCAATGAACCAGGTCCGGTGAGGCCGTTCGACAACGGCACGATCGCCGGCTTCAGTGTGTCGGGCGCGCCGACACAATCAAATGAACTGCTGATCAACGGCGTGCCGAATGGCACGTGGGACAAGCGCCTGGCCTACAGTCCACCCACCGACGCCGTGCAGGAAGTGAGCGTGCACGCGTTCGAGTCGGATTCGTCATACGGCCACACTGGCGGCGGCGTGGCGAACGTGATCACCAAGGGCGGTACGAATACCTTCCATTTTGCGCTGAACGAATTCAACCAGGTTTCAAAGCTGGCGGCCAATCTGTTTTTCTCGAATGCCAACGGGGTTGGACGTCCGGTGACCAATTACAACCAATACGGCGCCAGTGTCGGCGGCCCTGTGGTGATTCCCAAACTCTACAACGGCAAGAACAAGATGTTCTGGTTTTTCGCGTTTGAGCGTCTGAAGGATTCCGATCCGGCGAATTCGGTGGTGGAAGGCGGTTCTACTTACACCACGGTTCCCACACTGGCCGAGCGGACGGGCGATTTCTCCGCACTGTTGAATGCCAGTGTGAAAGGACTGGGAGCTTCGTATCAACTCTATGATCCGAACACCGGCACCGTCTCCGGCTCGCAGGTGCACCGCGATCCATTCCCGAATAACATTATTCCCGCAAGCCGCATCAATCCCATTTCGCAGAAGTATCTGCAACTGTATCCGCAGCCAAACATCCCCGGTCTGTTCAACGGAGAAAACAATTACGGCATCACGATTGCGGACACGGACGGTTACGACAATGAACTGGGGCGCCTGGATTTCAACATTAGCGATAGGAGTAAGTTGTCGTACGATTTCCATCATAACTACCGTTTGCAGACGAAGAACGTGTACTTTAAGAACCCGGCATTTGGCACTTACTTGAGCCGCGCCAACTGGGGCACTTCGCTCGACGAGGTGTACACGCTTTCTCCTTCCGTTGTGCTGGACTTCCGTGGCAGCTGGACGAGATTCCATGAATCGAACGCTTCTCCCGCCGACGGAATCGATCCCGCTTCGTATGGATTCCCGGCCTCGTTGGCACAGAACTCGCAATTTGTCGGGCTACCTTATATGCAGTTCTCGGGCGGATGCGGTGCGAATTCCGTTGCCTTCCAATGCCTCGGCATGAGTGGCGACAGCAGCACCCCGTACGATACATTTCAGATCTTTGCCAGTGTGGTGAAGATCAAGAGCAACCATACCATCAAGGTCGGCACCGACCTGCGCGATTATCGCATCAGCACGTTCCCGCATGGCAACTCGGCTGGGACCTTCTCGTTTAACAACAACTGGATCACTGGGCCACTTAACAACAATGCTGCTCCTGCCTTTGGCGGCGACATGGCGGCGTTCCTTTTGGGCCTGCCGAGCAGTGGCAGTTTCGATTTGAACACGCACGCCACTGCCAAGTCAGACTATTATTCGCTCTACTTTCAGGATGACTGGCGGGTACGGAGTAACTTGACGCTTAACCTTGGCCTGCGATGGGAGCATGAAACGCCGGCAGTGGAAAAGTATAACCGGGCAGTCAATGGATTCGATCCGGCGATTGCCAATCCGATCTCGTCCGCGGCCGCCACTGCCTACGCCAAGAATCCGATCGCCCAGGTGCCGGCCAGTCAGTTCACCGCGCTCGGCGGCTTGACTTATGCCAGCTCAGGCAAACCGGCGATTTACAACACTGCATCGAGCCTGTTTACGCCGCGCCTTGGTGTTGCTTATACGCCGCGCTTCCTCAAGAAGACCGTGGTTCGTGCTGGTCTGGGGCTGTTCGTCGCACCTACCGGCATCAATGGCGCGCAGACGCTGAACCAACAAGGCTTCAGCCAGACCACATCTTTTACGGCGACGAATAACAACTACCTAAGTCCTGCCAGCACGCTGGCCAATCCGTTTCCAAATGGGATTCTGCAGCCGACCAATGTCAATGGTTCTGGTACCTTCCTCGGCCAGGGACTTACTTTCTTCAATCCGAACGTGCTGAACTCCTACTCCGTGCGTTGGAACTTTGGAATCCAAAGGCAATTGCCGGGTCAGATGGTTCTGGAAGTTGCCTACATTGGGAACCACGCAGTCCATCTTCCCTTCAGCAAGCAACTTGATTTTATTCCGCGCCAGTATCTGAGTACGTCACTGATGCGTGATGCCGCGGATAACGCCGTGAACAGCTTTCTGAGTGGCACGGCTAAAGGGACCAATGGAGCGAATGTCAATCCATTCCAAGGCCTGCTGCCCAACTCCGGTTCATTAAATGGAACCACTGTGGCCGTGCGCCAGTTGCTGATTCGTTATCCGCAGTATCCGGTGCCAGGCACGCCGCAAAGCAACAGCAACGGAGTTGTGATGCAGTATAACAACGCCGGCTCCTCCTACTACAATAGCCTTAACATCCGGCTGCAGAAACGCTTCACGCACGGCTTGACGATGATCGAAAACTTCACTTACAGCAGCCTTATTGAACGCGTGGCGTACCTGAATGATTCCGATGTTGCGCCGGAAAAGCGCATCGGCGGCGACTCTCGTCCGCTGCGTGAGTCGATTGCCTTCAGTTACGAAATCCCAGTTGGCCGCGGACGCCGTTTCCACCCGTCGAACCGGATTGTAGATGGGATAGTAGGCGGTTGGGCTGCAAACGGGAGCATCATCTTCCAACTCGGTGGGCCCATCGGATTCGGTAACATCGTGTACCTGGGCGGCAAATTGAATCTGCAGAATCATCCCGCGAATCCGCTCGTACCCGGCGCGGCCTTCGATACCACGCAGTTCCTGACGGCTTCGAATTTACAGCCGGTGGATAACATCCGCGTGTTCGATTCGCAGTTCAACAATCTGCGCCGCGATATGACGAAGAATGCGGACTTATCGATGTTGAAGCGTTTCAACATTGGGGAACGCAAATATTTGCAGATCCGTTTTGAAGGGTTTAACATTACGAACCGGGTGACGTTTGCCGCGCCGAGTACGAGCCCGACGAGCGCAACTTTCGGCGAATCTACAAGCCAGGCAAATACTCCGCGAAGGATTCAAGTGGGCGCAAGGCTGGTCTGGTAAGAAGATATGCTTTTATAAAAGGGACAAGGTTTTCTTGTTAGAACCTTGTCCTTGCCTGTCTTTCGAAATGTGGCGTATGCTCGATCAGTGTAAACTCTGTCGTTTTGGGGAAAACCAGTCTAAGAAGAGATCCTTAGTGACTTCTCTTTAAGAAGCCAAGGACTCCCTATTGAGAAGGGAGGCAAACTGCTGTCCCTGCATCGCAAACGCGTGAAGGAATCAAAGCTCAAGATTGACGTGCGGAGAAGATGTTGACGGCCTGAAGTTCTATGTTCGTCAGCGCTTCAATTGCTATCTAGGGTGTGGGTCCGGTAGCTGGTGCGGCTTCCGATAACGAAGATTATGTCAACTTCGATATACTGCGCAATTTCCAGCAGCGGGGTTTGTCGCTCAGAAATGTTTCGTGCACTCGATCTTGGAGTTCTCGCCAGGCGAATACTCTGCTGAAACAGGGATAGGCAGTACTTTCGATGGAAGTTATTGGTACAGCATCAACGGGCCTGCCCAGCCAAAGTCCCCGACTTACACTTTTTCCGGCTCAGCCCCATGATCAGTTATCGATTGTATTTGCGCATAAACTAATGAGGGCGGTTTCGAAGCCGCCTTTCCAAATCACTCAACAAGGAGTTCTAAAATGAAGATCAAAACTAACACCAAAGCGGGCTTTCCTCCGGGACCTTGCCGCAACTAGAATCAAACAGCTCGCTAACTTCCGTCAGTTACAAAACTGTTGTATGTTGCCCGAGGGGCGTCCGCGGCGCCCTGACGGCTCTCTGCCACTCGATGCGGCAAGCAAGCCCTTCCAGTCCCTTTGTGCAATCTCAGCCATCGCCGATGGATGCCCTCCCTCTTGTAGTTCCCGCTACGATAGACGTTTGCCGATTGAAGCGATCCTCACCGCATAACCGCGTCTTCCCAGCCAAAGTCCAATTCTTATACCTATTCCGGTTCAGCCCCATGATCAGTTATCGATTGGATTTTCGCATTAACAAATGAGGGCGGTTTTTCAGCCGCCTCTCCAAATCACTCAACAAGGAGATTCAAAATGAAAATCAAAACCAATACCAAAGCCGGCCTCCCTCCGGGACCCTGCCGCAACTAGAATCAAACAGCTTGCTAACTTCCGTCAGTTACCAAACTGCTGAATGTTGTCCGAGGGGGCGTCCGCGGCGCCCCCCCGGGTTTCAGCGGCTCTCCATAGCAGCACTGCAATCATTCCCATGGAAATGGCATCCTACCCGGCCGCCGTCCTATATAATGTTAGCCAATGGCCTTTCTGCAACTTCTCTGTGTACTCGCCCTCCCGTGGGCACTCACCGCCGCGCCCAAAGTTGACTTCAACAAGGAAGTCCGCTCCATCCTCTCGGACCGCTGCTTTTCGTGCCACGGACCCGATGAAGCCAACCGCAAAGTAGGGCTCCGGCTCGACACCGAAGAAGGCGCCAAGAAGGCTCGCGGCAAGCACATCCCTGTCATCCCAGGCGACCCCGCCAACAGCGAAATCATCAAGCGCATCGCCGCCGAAAAGCCTGGCCTGCGCATGCCGCCCGTGGCATCAGGCCGAAAAGCGCTGACCGAAAAAGAGATCGCCACCATCAAACAGTGGATCGCGCAAGGCGCCGACTGGCAATCGCACTGGGCCTTCGTTCCGCCGCAATCGCCGGCCATTCCCAAGCCCAAAGCTGCGGCGCTGGCGAAGAATCCCATCGATAAGTTCATCCTGGCCCGGCTTGAACGCGAAGGTCTCACTCTCTCACCCGTGGCGGATCGTGCGCGCCTGCTGCGTCGCGTTACGCTTGACATCACCGGCCTGCCGCCAACGCCCGCTGAAGTGAAATCCTTCGAGCTTGATCGCACCCCCAACGCCTATGAGAAGGTAGTTGACCGCCTGCTTGCATCGCCGCGATACGGCGAACAGATGGCCACTGCCTGGCTCGATGCCGCCCGCTATGCCGACACGCATGGCTATCAGGTCGATCCTGAAAAACAGATGTGGGCCTGGCGCGACTGGGTCATCAACGCGTTCAACAGGAACATGCCGTTCGATCAGTTCACTATTGAACAGCTAGCCGGTGACCTTCTGCCCAATGCCACGCTCGATCAAAAGATCGCCACCGGCTTCCATCGTAATCACCGCATCAACACCGAAGCAGGCAGCATCGCCGAAGAGTTCCATGCCGAAAATATGGTCGACCGCGTCGGCACCACCGGCAGCGTGTGGCTTGGCCTGACCATCGGTTGCGCCCGCTGCCACGACCACAAGTACGACCCCATCACGGCGCGCGATTTCTATAGCCTCTCGGCCTTTTTCAACAACGTGAACGAAGTGGGCACGGGGGGCGCGCGCAACACGCAAGGCAACGCCCCGCCCATTCTGCGCTTGCCTGCACCGGAGATTGAAAAGCAGCTAGCCGAAGCCGAAGCAAAGCTGAAAGCTGCGAACGCAGAGCAGGCCGAAGTGGAGAAGAAAATCGCCGCAGGTCAACCCGCGTGGGAAAAAGACGCTCTCACCTACAAGCCCAACTGGCAGACACTTTCCCTTGCGGAACTGGCCTCAACAACGCCTGGCGTCATGCTCACTACGCAAGCAGATGGTTCCATTCTTGTCTCTGGCAAGAACCCAGCCAAAACCTTTTACACCGCCACTGCGCAAACGACGCTACGCAACATCACTGCATTTCGCTTTGAAATGATACCCGATGCCTCGCTCCCTGCTGGCGGCTCCGGTCGCGGCGAAGGCGGCAAAGGTGTGCTAACGGAATTCGAAGCACAGGAGGCCGGAAAAAAGCTCAGTCTCGCCCGCATCAGTGCGGACTTCAGCTCTGCCGAATCGCTGCTCTCAGTCGTGCTGCAACCCATGCTGCAACTGAAGCGCGGTTGGGATCTCAAACCTGAATTCAATAAACCGCACTACGCCGTTATCGAACCCGCTCAGATGCTCGGCGCAAATGGCGATTCCAAGTTTACGTTCCGTATCGGTAACGAATATGGGGCTGGTGCGACCATCGGCCGCTTCCGCATCTCCGTCACCGATTCCGAATTCCCCGAGCCGCTCCCTGAAAACATAGTCAAAGCCCTGAAAATAGCTGCTGACGATCGTACCGATACGCAGAAGCGCGATCTGCGCCGGTTCTTTATCACGCATCCCATGGAACGCCGCCGCGCCGCGGAAAAGGTCGCGAAGCTCGATGCCGCCCGGCGCGCGGTGGACGCAAAGATCCCAACCACGATGGTGATGACCGAGATGTCGACGCCGCGCGACAGCTTCATTCTGCTTCGCGGCTCCTACGACAAGCCCGGCGACAAGGTTACCGCCGCCGTGCCCGCATTTCTCGGCGCGCTGCCCGACGGCACTCCCAACAATCGCCTCGGCCTTGCGAGATGGCTGGTTTCGCCAACGAATCCGCTTACAGCGCGAGTGGCCGTCAACCGCTACTGGGCTGCCTGCTTTGGCACGGGGCTGGTGAAAACCTCAGAGGACTTTGGTTCGCAAGGCGACCCGCCCAGCCACCGCGAACTGCTCGATTGGCTGGCCACTGAATTTGTCAAAAGCGGCTGGGACGTGAAGGCTATGCAGAAGCTCATCGTGATGAGCGCAACTTACCAGCAGTCTTCAAAGGCCACGCCCCTGCTTATTAAAAAGGATCCGGAAAACCGGCTGCTCTCACGCGGTCCGCGCTTCCGATTGCCCGCTGAAGCCATTCGCGATCAGGCGCTGGCAGCTTCCGGCCTGCTGACGGAAAAGATAGGCGGCCCGTCCGTGAAGCCGTATCAGCCGCCGGGGCTCTGGGAGCAGTTGTCTGTTATCGACGACAAGGTCTTGTATACGCGAGCCACCGGCGCCGACTTGTATAGACGAAGTCTATACACCTACTGGAAGCGAACCGTGCCGCCTCCCGCTCTCACAACCTTCGATGCGCCCACGCGCGAGTTCTGCGTCGTGAACCGTTCGCGCAGCACAACACCGCTGCAAGCCCTGGCGCTGTTGAATGACGAGACTTACATCGAAGCTTCGCGCAAACTGGCCGAGCGCATGGTGAAGGAGGGTGGGACATTGCCCACGCAGCGTTTGGGCTACGGCTTCCGCCTTGCCGCCGCGCGCGCCCCAAGCCCTGCGGAACTGTTTGTGTTGCAAGCCGGGCTCGAGCGCCGCTTAACGCAATACCGAGCCAACAAAAAGGCGGCGGAAGAGCTGTTAGCAGCGGGTGAATCGAAACGCGACCCCAAACTCGACGCCGCCGAACTCGCCGCTTACACAACCGCCGCCAGCGTAATTCTAAATCTCGATGAAGTGGTGACCAAGCAATGACGCCTTTACGCGAACTCGATCTTCAACTCACGCGCCGCCAACTCTTCGGCCGCACAGTGAATGGCGTTGGCACGGCCGCGCTCGCTTCGCTGCTCAATCCGCAAGCCTTCGGTGCAACCAAAGCCATCGCGCATCCGGCGCTGCCCGGCTTCCCCAACTTCGCGCCCAAGGCCAAGCGCATCATTTATCTTCACCAAAGCGGCGCGCCCTCGCAGATGGATCTGTTCGATCCCAAGCCAATGCTCTCCGAACGCTTCGCCGAAGAATTGCCTGACTCCATCCGCCGCGGCCAGCGCCTTACCGGCATGACGTCGAAGCAGAAGAACTTCCCCGTCGCGCCCTCCATGTTCAAGTTCGCGCAGTACGGCCCCAACGGCACCTGGCTCAGCGAACTGCTGCCGCACACATCGAAAATCGCCGGCGACATCTGCGTGGTGAAGAGCATGTACACCGAGGCCATCAACCACGACCCCGCCATCACCTTCATTCAAACCGGCAGTCAGGTCGCTGGCCGCCCATGCTTTGGTTCGTGGATCTCCTACGGCCTTGGCAGCGAGAATCAGGACCTGCCCGCGTTCGTCGTGATGATTTCGCGCGGCACGGGCCGCCGCTTCGATCAGCCTCTGTATGATCGCCTGTGGGCCAGTGGCTTTCTTCCTTCGAAGTATCAGGGCGTGAAGTTCCGGTCCGATGGCGACCCCGTGCTATACCTGTCAAATCCTGCCGGAGTGAACGATAAGATCCGCCGCTCCATGCTTGACGACATCGCCAAGCTCAACGAGCAAAATCTGAAGGAATTCGCCGACCCCGAAATCAACACTCGCATCGCGCAGTATGAAATGGCGTACCGCATGCAAAGTTCCGTGCCTGAATTGACTGCCTTGAATAAGGAGCCCGACAGCACGTTCGAAATGTACGGACCAGATTCCCGGAAACCCGGCACCTACGCTTCGAACTGCATCCTGGCGCGCCGGCTTGCCGAGCGCGGCGTGCGTTTCATCCAGCTCTATCACATGGGTTGGGACCATCACGAAGGCGTGCCGCGCCAACTTCCGCCGCAATGCATGGATACCGATCAACCCTCAGCCGCATTGATCAATGACCTGAAGCAACGCGGCATGTTGGATGAGACTCTGGTTGTTTGGGGTGGCGAATTCGGCCGCACTGTTTATTGCCAGGGCAACCTGTCGCGTGAAAACTATGGCCGCGATCATCACCCGCGGTGTTACTCACTTTGGATGGCCGGCGGTGGCATCAAGGGCGGCATCAGCTACGGCGCAACGGACGATTACTCCTACAACATCACGGAAAACCCCGTGCATGTGCACGACATGAATGCCACGCTTTTGCATTGCATGGGTGTGGAACACACCAAGCTCACCTATCGGTATCAGGGCCGCGACTTCCGGTTGACGGATGTGCATGGCGAAGTGGTCAAACCATTGTTGGCCTAGACAATGCACCTGTCTTGTGGCACTGTAGTCCCGCGTGTAAAATAGGAACCTTACCGCATTTGAAGGAGGTTCGTATGGATCGGAAATTGGTCAGCAGAAGAGACATGGTTGAAAACTGCATTGTGCGCGGACTGCTTGTGGCCGGCGTCCCCATGGCGTCTTCAAATCTATTCGCGTTGTGGCAGAAGGCGGAGGAGACATCGCTGAAGCCGACTCCCGTCGAAGTGCTGGGGCCCTTCTTTAAGAAAGGCGCGCCGGAGGCAAAGAACCTCCGCGCCGCCGGTGACCCTGGGGTTCCGCTGAAAGTATCCGGACTGGTGATGAACACGCGCGGCGAAAAGATCGAAGGCGCGAAGGTCGATATCTGGCAGGCCGACCATCACGGCATCTACGATGTGAAGGGCTTCCGCTATCGCACCAAGTTAGTAACTGGGGCGGCCGCCGAATATGGCATCGACACCGTGATGCCGGGACATTACTCCGACCGCCCGGCGCAGCACATCCACTATATGATCACTGCGCCCGGGCATAAGACGCTGATCACGCAGCTCTACTTCGCCACCGATCCCTTCTTTGAAGGTGACCCCGACAAGAACTTCCATAAGAAGGGCATCGTCGATAACCGCGACCTCATCAAGCCGGTCATGTTGTTTGAAGCTCCGGGCGCGGCTCATGCCGCTGTCAAATTCGATATCTGCATGGAGAAGGCCTAACATGCGGTTCACTCTCTTTCTGGCCGCATTGCCGATGCTGGCCCAGCCTGCTGAACGTGCCATCCAATCAGAGTCTGAAGTTGGTGTCGTGGAGTTTTCGCCCGATGGAAGCAGCGTCGCGGGGTTGTGCAAGGACAAAAAGATCCGTCACTGGGATGTTCGCAGCGGCGAACTGAAGAAGACCATCACTCTTGAAAAAGCGACCAGCAGCCCGGCCCTGGCTTCGACGGATACGATCACCACGATGATCGAGGACGGCAGCCTAGCCATGTGGAGCCTGCAAACCGGCGACATGACGGGCCACTTTGATGCTGGGAAGCAACCGGTGCGCAGGATAGTCATCGCTGAACAGCAGAAGCTACTCGCGGGCGGAACACCTGCGGCGAGCAATAAGAGCGAGACCACGGTACACGTATGGGACGCAGCCGGCAAAGAGCGCTTCGCCGTGCCATCGGGTGCAGGCGGTGTCTCCGCAACGGCTATCTCGCCTGATGGCGCAACGCTGGTCGCGGCCACTTACGACACGGATGTGCGGGCTTGGAGTACTCGCGACGGCGAGTTACTGAAGATGATTACTGAGATCCCGGTCTCGACCTTCGTGTTGAAGTTCACGCCCGATGGCAAGTATCTAGCCGCGGCGGGTGTGGATAAGACTATCTCCATCTACGACGCGAAGACATGGAAGCTGGTGCGCAAACTGACCGGCCAGCCGGAAATGATTTCGACGCTGGCGTTTTCTCCTGATGGGAAAACCATTGTAACTGGCGGCTTCAATGAATTGAGGGTGAAGCATCCGGTCCACATTGTGTTGTGGGACTTTGCTTCGGGCAAGATGATTCGCACACTCCCCGCCCCGCGCATGGTGACCTCCATCGCTTTTTCCGGCGATGGCAAAAGTGTTGCCGTGGCCGACGGGGAAAAAGCGGTTCGCCTTCTCCCTATTAGCCGTTAAGCTTCACTGCTTGGCGGTTACATATCCGCCGGGCAGCGTTAATGTAACTGGAACAACGTTGCCTGGAGTTACTCAAGCCGGCTTAGTTGGAACTTTACTATCCATCGATTCAGTGGCAACTGATATTTACCAGCTACTACTGCTGGAGCAAGCAGCAGGGAAGCCGCTTCCGGGGTCTATAAAAGTTGTGTTTGTTTTAGACATTATCTATACTTGAGACTTAATCCTGGAAGGACTGACTTGCGAGAAACATACCACATTCTGCAACCCAGACCCAGGCCTGCAAAGTTGTCAATTGTCGTCCCCATGTACAATGAGGAGGAAGTGTTCCCTCTTCTTCGCGCCGAGTTGGAACGCTTCATGGGCGAAGTTCTCTCCGAGATGGAAATCATTCTCGTCAATGATGGCAGCTCGGATAAGACTATCGAAAAGATTGTCGCCTGGGCAGAGGAAGATCGCCGCATTAAGGTAATCCACTTGTCGCGCAATTTTGGCCATCAGTTGGCGGCTACCGCCGGCCTGGATTATGCGACTGGCGATGCCGTGGTTCTGATTGACGCGGATTTGCAGGACCCGCTTCCGGCTGTGCATCAGATGGTGGAACGCTACCAGGAAGGCTACGATGTGGTCTACGGACAACGCGAAGCGCGTCAGGGCGAATCGGTATTTAAAAGAGCTACCGCATGGGCCTTTTATCGCTTAATGCGCGCGCTGGTGTACAAAGGCCTGCCCCCCGACTCCGGCGATTTTCGCTTAGTCTCCAGGCAGTGCCTGGACGGACTGAAGAGCATGCGGGAACTCCATCGTTTTCTTCGAGGGATGGTAGCCTGGGTCGGATACCCCCAATACGCCTTGAAGTATCAGCGGAGGGCTCGTGCCGCCGGCACCACCAAGTATCCCATGCGAAAGATGCTTGCCTTGGCTTGGATAGCCGCCACTTCGTTTTCAACGGTTCCTTTGCACTGCAGCATGATTCTTGGCTTACTGGTGGGCTTACTTGGCATTGAAGAAGCGATCCGCGCCCTATTAGCTTCTTTACTCGGATGGTATACCGTGCCAGGCTGGACCTCGCTCATGATTGTAACTTCCATTATTGGCAGCGCGCTGCTCTTCAGTATCGGCATTGTCGGCCAGTATGTGGGTAAGCTTTACGAACAGGCCAAGGATCGCCCGATCTATCTCGTCTCCCGAACATTCAATATCGCGACTCCCACTGTAACTCGCACCACATCCGAGTCTCCCGACATCGCCACCCACCTGTAGGTCCGAAGAACTGCGCAGTCCCTAATGCTTTGATTCATCCGTCAGTTGGACGCGCAACTTTAGCGCAAGCCGCTGATCTGTGTTGAGTTCCAGCGATATCGACGCTCACCCGATGGGTGAATGCTGGCGGAAGGGTCAGTCGGGCCCAAGCCCTTGGCGCAAGAAGTGAAAGCGCATTCCGCAGGCTGAACGCCTGCCCCACCTCGTCCCCTCATCAACCGCCGGATTTGGGTTCATCGCTCCCTTGAACCAAGAAAGAGTAGTTGAACGCAACTGGAAAAGGTATCTCCAACATTTGGAATGGTTGCAGGCAACGTGCCCATCACCTGCCGGGAGACTCGCATTGCGGGCAGTCTCGCGTGGGGCAAACCGGAAACAGCCAGGCATTTTCCGGCAAAAATTGCCGGAAAGCGGAGGCAGTCCCTGGTTTGCAGAGTCGTGCATTTCCGCAGAATTCATGGGCAACAGCGTGAGTGGGTAAAAGAAAAAGGCCTCTTCAGCAGAATCTGTGGGGTGATTCCGGCTCCGGCAATCGTCCCAAGTTGTGATAAAGGGCGATTTCCATCGCTTTGAAGGTGCGAAAGCCGTAGGATCGTCTGGTAACCACTCGGATTTTGTTGTTAAGCCCTTC
>CAIRSA010000287.1 GCA_903881085.1 uncultured Acidobacteriia bacterium | reverse complement strand
AATCGTTGTTTGTTTGGAAATCGACGCCTTCGACCTTGAAATTCCAGGGGCTTACGAGCGAACGTAACGTCAATGTAACATCGTTACGCCCGCTCCAATTGTTGAAGTATTTCTGTTTACGATTTGAGCCGTAAGAATCTATCAATTCCGCTCCCCACCGCCATGCCGGTTCTTACAAATGCGGCATGGAGTGGCCGCAACGGTAAAGTCCACAACGTGCTTGACTGGCGGCACCGAGCGCAAGTAGGCGTATATATCGTTCAGGTCAGTATCTGTCATGCCGGCGTACTGATCGGAGGGCATAAGCGGGTGCAACTTTCGTCCGCCATATTGTCCAGTTCGCAGTATGTCACGGAATGAATCCGCGGTAACGCTTTTGATTCCGGTCTCATCGGGAGTGATATTCGGAACGGTAGCAGGCGTCGAACCAAACCACAACACGTCACCGCCGGCGAATGTAAGGCTATCAAGCGCGTGCCCGGAAAAATCGTGAGAAGAATGACATTCGGCGCAGGTCGCGACAGTAACCAGATATTGACCACGCTTCTCCGTCGTAGATTGATCAGGCACTACGGGTGAGGTTACGGGGCGTGGCACAGTCCGGACCAGAAACTGAACCGGAAAAACCAGTTCGGTTTCCGGAAGCGGATTCCGTATAGGCTTGAGAGTGCGGAGATAGACCACTGCCGCTGCCAGATCTTCATCCCCCATATTCCGGTAGTGTATGTATGGCATGCGAAGATTGAGACTCCGTCCATTGCGCGCTACCCCCTCACGAATGGCCCGGCCGATCTCGTCATCTGTCCAGAGTCCGATTCCGGTTTCCATGTCGGATGTGATGTTAGGCGCCACCGTCTTATGCTTCCAGGGATTGTCGTGCGGCGGCGGCAGCACCCAGCCCGAACCTTCCGTCCCCGGCAGCGGCTTAAGCAGATTATTCGGCGAATGGCATTTGATACAAGCACCCAATGTTTCGACGATGTAGCGCCCCCGCGCCAGCCGTTGTGGAGTAGACTCGAACTTCTGATTGGTGACTGGCCGCGTCAAGGGCCTGAAGAGGAGTGTCCATCCGAGGAAAGTGCAAATTGCAAGGAAGAGGACGGCCACGAACCAACCTAATATCCGAGCCACTTTTCGCATTCAGGTAGTATAAATGAGTTTGGACGGAATAGGAACGCTGAAATTTCCCCCTCACGTTACACTTCATGAGAGTAGTGTTGGGTAAGGGCTTTCAGGGCCTCTCCCCGCAACTCAGATGGCATGCTGATGTCATATTAGAACCGCGGTCGAACTTCCCGATGATCTCTTGAAGCAGGCACGTTAAAAAGCGGATGAAACAGGTTTGTCATTAAAGCAAGTTTTCGTCTCCGCCATCGAATGGGAATTGGCCCTGTCCCACAAAACACGCCGTGAGCCGCCGGTCGTAATGGGCCCTAAAAACATGCGGCCTGTATCTCGTGAGGAAATCGATGAACCCATGTTTGGCTGATACAAACGTCTTGCTCGCGTTGCTCGTCGCTACGCATCCTCAGCATGCCTCTTCCACAAAGTGGTACCGCAAGCAAGAGGCCGGCGCTATCGGCATGTGCCGGTTCTCGCAACTTGGTGTAGTCAGGCCTCCCGGCAATCGACATATCATGGCATCGGAAGCCTTATCAGCCCGGACGGCTTGGGATGTGACGAGCGAACTCCTCAGTGACGAACGCCTCATCTTTTGCCAGGAACCGCCGGGCATTGACGACTGCTTGCCAAAATTGTTTCGCTATTCAGGGGTGTACGCCGGAACCCCAGAAAATTCCGTCTCGCGGCTGGAAAACGTATCATGAGGAGATTTTGGCAATCCAGCGCCTTGCGGTATTGAGCGGAGGTGACCCAGGGTGCTCGACACCGCGTACTTCTTTGCCGCGTTCATCGTCCGGGGGAAGGATTCCACCCAAACAGGCCTCGCTCCGACCGGTGCCGGTGGCCGAAATGCTGCCTCCATCATTTCCCTTCGTCTCCGGCTGGAGATCTTCCTCTTCTTCGTGGCCTTTGGGCCTCTTATCCTTCTCCAACCGGTACTGCCTTCGAACTTCGGCAGGAATCTGTTCTACCGCGTCAACTCTTTGCTCTCGCAACTATTTATGCACGGCATTGATCAGGTTGACAGGCGGTCTGCGCATTAATCAGTGGCGGCAGATATAAGCCGGACACAGCTAAACAAAATAGGAGAACGAAAATGAAGACCAACAAGACCATGAACAATGTGAAAGAGCAGATTTTGCTCCGGGATACCGCTGCCGGCCTGCCCGTCTCAACCCGGCTTCGCGCCGGTCTTGGGCAAAAGGGCTAGTCACGAAAGAAGCGAGGCGCTCACCCATGAAGACCCCGCCGCAACAGAAGACCTACGAGCGCGCGGTCCGGTTACACAACCGGGCCGCGAGGTGCCAGTCGGCGGGTGAACCAATACGCCCGGAAAAGCTGTATCTTCGATCGCTTGCACTCAAAGAGCAGATCTTCGGGCCCAACCATCTTGAAGTAGCCGTGACCCTGAACAATCTGGGCCTTTACTACAAAACTCTGGGCCGGCTGCCAGAGGCCCGCACCGCTTACATGCGTTCACTCCCGATCATGGAAAAGGAGCTTGGCGGGTCCGATACCCAAGTGGGAGATCTACTTTACAACCTCGCGCAGCTGCTAAAGAAAGAGGCGGATGAGCTTGAACAAAGGTCGCGTATGATCCACGAGGCGGCAGTCGAAGCGTCAAGCGGCTTATGGCGGGAAAAGGCCGTCATTCGCCAGGAACTGGCCGCGTTTGATTTGGAAATTGGGCAGTCCAAAATCCATCGCTTCGGAGTATTTGCCGCGGGGCCGATTCCGGCGGCGGGACGCATCATAGAATACACCGGGGAGCGAGTCAGCCGGCGCTATTGGGCGCCGCGATGCGCGGGACGAACCTACCTCTGCAACCTCGATAAATACTGGTGCCTGGATGGTTCCATTGGCGGTAGCGGAGCGGAACTTATCAACCATTGCTGTGAACCGAATTGCAAGTTTCTGCGGGAAAGCGGGCGGGTCTGGGTGGTCAGCCTGCGAGCGATCGATCCCGGAGAAGAGTTGCTGCTTGACTACAACTTCAGAAAAGAATTCGGAATCGTCCGCTGTTATTGCGGCGCACCCTCCTGCCGCGGCACCATCAATCGCCGCTAGTCGCCTCCCCGTGAATCGGAAAGTGGCTATTATTGCCCAACGCCTCGAAAAAGTAAAATCCTTCAGCCGTACTCAATAGAATGATAGAGTTAGGCAATCCTGTAAGAGCAACTACCGATCAGATTCGTCCGTTGCGTTCGATCTGGAAAATTTTATGAATCAATGGTTTGCAAACATAGGCTGAGGCATCTCGATGCCAATTAGACCTTTTCGAGGCGTTGGGCAATAATAGCCAAGCTGTGAATGCGCTGATCCAAACGCTTGGATTCCGCAACATCAACGTGCACCGCGAGGAGTACGCCGTTGATAAAACCGGCATGAGGTTTTACGGTGTTCTGGATCTGGCGACCACATTTGCCGGTTGTCGCTTTTCGCTGGCCGTTCGAAACAGCCATGACAAGAGCCTGCGGCTTTCAATGGTCGTTGGTTAACGTGTTTTCTGCTGCGACAATGGAGCCTTTTCCGGAGACTACGAACCGGTGGCCGCCAAGCACTCCAAGAACTTCAATTTGATTGAATCGGTAGAGCTTGGCGTAGCGCAGATGCACCGCAACTTCGAGCCGATGGTGAAGTCCGTGGATCACTGGAGGCAATCACAGATCACCGATGTCACGGCGAAGCTTCTCATCTACCAAGCATTCGTGGAGGGAGCCACCGAGTTTCCAAAGCACCTGGCCAAGCCCGTTCATGACCTCTACTTCAATCCGCAACACCAGGAGTTTGAACCGCGCACCATGTGGAGCCTTTCAAATGCGTTCACTTCCGCGTTCAAACAACTCGACCCAATTCCGCAGTACCGCGCGACGGCGGAACTCGCGGGATTCCTGAAGAAGGTAGTGTAGCCATGTACCGCTGCCCTGAATGCGGTTCTACTAATCTCGAAGTTCGCGTCGAAGTCTGGGCTACGCTTATCCAGACCGACGACAACATCGAAACAGATACAACGACCCCTAAAAACGGAGACCACGACTGGGGCGAGAACAACGTAATGCGGTGCGTCGATTGCGATTACGACAGCCCCGCCGCAAAGTTCTCCGACGCCGTCGAGGAGGACGCACAACATGCCACCAGTTAGCTTCGAGCTTGGGCAAGTGGTGGCAACGCCAGGAGCGCTTGATGCCTTAACCGCCGCCGGTGAGACGCCCCTGCCCTACTTGGCTCGCCACGCGGCGGGCGACTGGGGCGATCTTGGGGAAGACGACAAGATGCTCAACGATCTGGCCGTCACACACGACGAGCGGATCCTCTCGGCATACACGCTCACGGACGGCACTCGCATTTGGATCATCACCGAAGGAGATCGCTCCGCAACGACAGTTCTACTTCCGGAGGAGTATTGATACACACTCCATTTCGGCAATTAAAAAGAGGCAGGGAACACACCAGTTCCCTGCCCTTTCGTTTTTTAGAATGTCACTAGCCCAAGGCTAATCTTTATGGCTTCATCAACTTTGCGCATCGTGGCTGCATCAAGAACGCCCACCCGTTTGACCAGGCGCTGCCGGTCAACTGAGCGGATCTGACCGAGCTTGATGGCAGAGACGGCGGTGAGACCATTCCCCTTCGTTGGCAAAACGACAACCTCAACTGGGTATGGCGTTGGCGAGAGTTTTGAAGAGATGGCGGCAACGATAGTGACGGCACTGTGCTTGTTGCCGATATCGTTTTGAATGATGAGAGCTGGGCGAGTCTTTTGAATTTCGTGGCCGCGAGCGGGATCGAACTCTACAAGGTAAATCTCGCCCCTTCGAGGAGAGGTCATACCTTTTTCGCCCGTGGTTTGTTCTTCGACTTGACAGCGCCTTCGGCGGTTTTCCAGGCTTCCTCTTCGAGTGGAAACCACTCGGCAGCCATTTCCAAATCATCCGCAGCATTTTCGCGGTACCCTGCTTCAAGCTGCTTGCGGAGGCTCTGCTTCCCTTGCGCCTCAACGTAATGCAGCACCGCGCGGTCAATGAACCGACTACGGCCACCCTTGGCCGCGACACGGTCAAGCACGTTTACGGTCTTTTCCGGCAAGATGATGTTTAAGCGTACGCTCATAGGTTTGGTTCTTTGGGTTATATCGACAATTGAAGTCTACACACTAAAAGTGTGTACGTCAACTTATGCACAATTGCCGCTCAGGCGGTGCAGACGTACACTACATCTAACAATGGAGCCGCTCCCACTCGGCCACGTTGACGAGCAATTCAACGCTGGCACTCTTTTCAATTCTTCCAGAACACCGCCGAAAGCACATGGCGATTTTCGGCACGACCGGTGCCGGAAAATCCACGCTGCTTCGAATCATGATTGCGTGGGATATCGACTCCCGGCTTGGCGTCACCGTCGTAGACCCGCACGGCGACCTGGTGCAAGACATCATTGAGCACCATATCCCCCGCGCCAGAATGAATGACGTCATCTTCCTCAACGCCAAAGATGTTGAGCGCACACTGGGCTTGAACATTTTGGAGTCCGTCCGCCCAGAGCAACGGTCGCTCACCGTCTCAAATGTCTTGAGCATCTTTCAGAAGCTCTGGGAATCAAGCTGGGGCCCTCGGCTTGAAGACATTTTGCGAAACAGTTTGTTTGCGCTTGTGGAGCAGCCGGTTCCGGGTTCATTGCTTGCCGTCCCCAAGCTGGCTATTATTGCCCAACGCCTCGAAAAGGTAACATCCTTCAGGCGTACTCAATAGAATGATAGAGTTAGGCGATCCTGTAAGGTCATATGGTGATCAGATTCGTCCGTTGCGTTCGATCTGGAAAATGTTATGAATCAATGGTTTGCAAACATAGGCTGAGGCATCTCGATGCCAATTAGACCTTTTCGAGGCGTTGGGCAATAATAGCCAAGCAGATTATAAATTTCCGAGATTTGGGCTTACAACCCCAATTTGCAAATTGCAGCACAGCCTTTCTACTGAGCCTCCAAATCAATGCCCACAAACAAGACAAACACATGCTAAAATCATGATGCGTGAGAAGGACTACTTTTAATAGGAACAAACTCGACCAGCCCCTACTTGCGCAATGGAGGTTGAAGTGAGACGCTTATCGAACATCCTTTTGGGTTTCGTTATTGTTGGATGTGCTGGTTTTGTATCGGCGCAGACTCCGCAATTTGCTCAGGTGTCCCCGCTGTACTTCACGATGCCTGTAGGCTCCAACCCGTTGCCGCAGACCGTAAACCTCGTCAGCACGGGGACGAATTTCCTGTATACCGCGACAGCACAGATTGCTGGTGGCGGCAACTGGTTGCAGCTCGATTACTCATGCGGTGCTGTTAACAATGTATATACCCCAAGCACGTGCTCGATCAGTGTAAACGCCACGACGCTGTCAGCAGGCACATACGTGGGGCAGGTCGTGTTCAAGAGCGGTGGTACTACCTCCATTACTGTGCCTGTCACGCTGACGGTGCAGGGTGCAGGTGTGCCATTTTTTGGTGGCGTTGCGGGCGGGTTGAGCTTCGTCTCCGGAAGCGGTTTCAGCCCGGCGCCTCAAAACGTCCAACTCAACAATGCCGGCACTGGTGTGCTGAGCTGGATGGCGTCGGTGAGTCCGGTTTCAAACGTCATCTGGCTCAACGTTTCCGCCTCCAGCGGGATTGCCCCTTCGATTGTGACCGTCAATGTTTCGCCTCAGGGTTTGCCGGCAGGGATCTACCTCGGGCAGATTTTGTTCCAGGCTGCGAGTGGCAATGTCACCATTCCAGTGAGTTT
>CAIRSA010000286.1 GCA_903881085.1 uncultured Acidobacteriia bacterium | reverse complement strand
TTGGGGTCAGACAGCCCATTTTCGGCAATAACGGCCGAAAAAAGGTGTCAGACCCCAAATGCGACGCGTCGTTCTAGCCAATGTAAGCGACATTGGAGTGAGACTCTGCGCTTCGTCGATGGCTGCAAAGTTATTTTTGTTCGGCGCCTAAGATTCCATCAACGCAACTTTAGGACACTACCCAAGAATCGATGCCAACTCCCCGATGTTAATATGGGACCGAATGACACTTGATGAGTTGGGTAAGAAGAAACGCGACTCGATCCGCGCCATCGCGGCAAGGCACGGTGTTCATAGCGTGCGTGTGTTTGGTTCTTTCGCAAGGGGTGACGCCGGCGAAAACAGTGACCTCGATTTACTGATCGAGGCGGGACCCTCTACGCAGCCCTGGTTCCCAGGCGGATTGCTTTTCGACCTGGAGGAAGAACTTGGCCGAAAAGTCGACATTGCCGAGGAGAACTCCCTTCATCCACTCATCCGGGACCGTATACTTCTTGAGGCGATCCCCTTGTGAAGGACGATCGCCTTTAAGTCAGCCATATTCTCGATTGCGCAAGCCGCATTGAACGGTATTGCAGGGACGGTGAGGAGAGTTTTCGCTCGTCGGAGCTGGTTCAAGATGCCGTTCTGCGCAATCTCCAAATCCTGGCAGAATCCACGCAACTGATCAGTGATCAACTAAAGGTACTCTACCCCGAGGTTGACTGGCGATCCATCGCTGGATTCAGAAACATTCTGGTCCACGACTAATTGGGAATAAACATCAATCGCGTATGGGATATTGTTTCCGTCCACCTGCCGGTTTTGAGATCACAAATGCGGGCAATCAAGCAAGAGTCGAATCCGTCTGTGTGAAACTCGAACCTTCGCGCTGTGATCAATCCTCAAGTTTTTCGGCAACTCATTGGGAGGAGTTCGGCAGATATACCGGCGGTCATGAGGTAAGGGTGTGCAGTTTACTCAGTCGCGGGTTGGGTGCTATCTTACGGGCAGAAGAAGGTAGCCTCAAATGTTAACCCGGCGAAATGCGATTCAAACCCTGGGCGCGGCGGCGCTCGCTTCCCATCCGGCACATGCGGCCGAGCCGTATCTGGCGGCGGTGCGCACTTACGCGGACAATGTGCTGAAGCATGGGCGCGATGTCTATGGGCCGAAGCCTACACCTTTGTTTGTCGATGGCGTCAATGTCGATACACATGAGCCGGTGAAGTGGGTGCCAACGAATGGCAAAGAGTTCGTGCTCTCTGACCTGGGCAATCAACAACTGCTGTTCAGAGTCTTTGACGGACTCACGAAATTAACAGGCGAGGCGGGCTACCGGCAGGCAGCGGTGGATGCTACCAAGTATGCGCTGGCCAATTTGCGTCCTAACGGCTTTCTTGCGTGGGGCGGGCATTGCGCTTACAACGCCAGCGACGGCGCCGTCTTCTGGTCAGAGGATAAGGGCAAGAGCCATGAGTTGAAGGAGCACTATCCCTACTACCAGTTGATGTGGGAGATGGATGCGGCGGCCACGAAATCAGTGATTGAAACGATGTGGAACGGTCACATTCTGAACTGGTCGAATCTCGACTTCAATCGGCATGGCACACCGCGGCCCATGGGCAAGCTATGGAAGAGCGAGTATACGGGCGGCGAAGTCTTCTTCTGGGGCAAGGGCCTTACGTTTGTGAATGCGGGAAGCGATCTTTACTATGCCGCGGCGATGCTGGCGAAGTTTACAGGCGAAGACGGGCCATTGATTTGGGCCAAGCGGCTGGCGCATCGCTACGTGGAAACACGAAATGCGAAGACCGGCATTGGGGGCTACCAGTTCAGCCAGATGGCCGACGCGTGGTGCGACGATGTTGGCAAGATCCGTGGCGATCGCGCGCAGTATCAGTTTGCCGAGGCATTCCCGGGGCATCGCGTGGTGGAGGGAACGCTGTTTCCAACCTATGGCGAAGTTCCGGGCGTGTATCCAGAGATCGTCCAGATGCACCTGGGCGAGTTGCTTGGCGCGCGGGGCGCCGAGTTTACGCAATGGGGGATTGAGGAACTGGCGGCGTGGGCGAAATCGGCCTATCGCGCATCGGACAATACGTTCATCCCGATGCTGACCGATGGCACCAGCATGGAGGGTTTCGCCGTCCCGAAAGATGGGTACTTCGGACCTAAGGGTAGAGTGCTGAAAGCAGGCAAAGCGCGTGCCAGTCACTTCTGGGCCTATGCGATGGCGGCGCGTGTTTCCAAGCAACCGGCGATGTTCGAGATGGCGCGGCTGATCGCGCTGGCCAATGGCTTCGGCGCGATCGACGGGGAGTTGAATCGGCGGTTAGGGACGGCGGATCCGGAGGCTTTGTTCGGATTCCTGGAGTTGCACCGCTTTTCGGGAAAGCCGATGTTCCTCGACGCAGCCAGGCGCGTGGGCGATAATATGCTGCGGGCGCATTTTCATCATGGCTTCTTCCTGCGCAGCGCCAATCACCTGTATGCGCGATTTGATTCGGTGGATGCGCTGGCGTTGCTTCATCTGGCGGCGGCACTTGCGGGTAAGCCTGCGGCCGCGCCGCCGTACGTGGGCACGGGCGCCTTCTTTGCCGCGGCGTATGGGAGCCAGGGGCACAAATACGACAACGACATTCTCTATTCGCGCATGCGGGCGAAGTAACTTCAGCTGCAGCTAGTTGCGAGAATGGATTTTTGAGGGTTCATGCACAAATTGATTCTGCTTCTCGCTTGCGTGGCCGTCGTTGCCGCGCAGGGGACTTATCCGCTGCGCACTCCGAAAGATGATTTTTCACCAACAATTCTCGATCTGTCTTCGATGATTGAGGCGCCCACGGGCAAGCACGGCTTCGTGAAAGCCCGCGGCGAGGATTTCGTTTTCGATGACGGAACGCCGGCGCGGTTCTGGGGCGCGCAGCTTTTCCTGATTCCGAAAGATCAGGTGGAGTACACCGCGCGAAGGCTTCGCAAACAGGGCATTAACATTGTCCGGCTGCATGGGCTCTACTTTTTGAACGCGCGTAATGCGCAGTCGATTTTGGAGTATGACCGCGAGGCCATTGACCGGTTGGATTACCTGATCGCAACGCTGGGGCGCAATGGCATCTATCTGATCCTGGATACCGACTATCCGCTGACCGTGCGCTTCGGGACTAAAGATAACGTGCCTGGGCTGCCGAACGGCGGGCCCGCGCCCTTTGCGGAGTTTTTCGATCCGGTAGTCGCTAAGCTGAAGCAGCAGCGCATGCGCGATGTGTTCACGCATCTCAACCCATATACGAAAAAACGGTATGCCGATGATCCCACGCTGGCGATGGTCGAGGTGCTTAATGAAGATTCGCTGTTCTGGTATCCGGACAACATGGCCGAGCCGTTCAAGACGGGGCTGCGCAGCGCATGCCAGTCATGGCTCGCCAGTCACGGGCGCGAGGCGGCGCAGTTGCCGGAACTGGTACCGCTGTACAATTTCCGCGAAGCGTACTTTGTGCAGCATCCGGAATTGAAGGCCCGCGCTACCGATCAGATGCACTGTTACCTCGATTTGGAACGGCAATACTGGAACGAATCGCGCCGCATCCTGCGCGAGGCCGGCGTGCGCGTGCCCATCGCCGGCACGAATTGGCAGGGCGCCGGTTTCACCACGCGCGTTCATCTATTGGGGCAAGCGGAGCAGGATTACATCGACCGGCATGGCTACTGGGATCATCCGCAAGGGCAGGGCAATGCGCGATGGCGCATCTCCACCAGCAGGTTCTTGAATCTGCCCATGGTGAAGTCGATGGTGACGGGCAATGATCCGGCGGAGGAGAACAATACCGGTAATCTGGTTTTAGCGAAGGCGTGGCAACGCGTGTTTTCGCGACCGATGACGATCAGCGAATGGAACACCTGCCGGCCGAATGAGTATTCGCTGGAAGGCACTGGGTTGATGGCCGCGTACGGGCTTTTGCAGGGCTGGAACGGGCTTCTGCAGTTCGCCTACTCGAGTGCGGATTGGCCGGAAAAGCCTGGCGAAAGTTCGTTCGACATGCTGGATAATCCTCCGCAGATTCTGCAATTTCCCGCCGCCGCGGCGATGTGGTACCGGCGCGATGTGGACGCAGCGCCGGTGGTGGGCGAGCTGCGGTATTCGCAGGAGTCGGCGTTTGAGCTGGTTTCGGATCATGCGGCGGTGCCTACTGCGGCGGCGCTGATCGGCAAGGTTGGTTACCGCTTTACCAATTTTTCGGATAAGCCAGCGGCGGTGGACCTCGCGAAGTATTGGGACGAGAAGCAGCGCGTGGCGCGCTCCATTACCGGCCAGTTGCAGTGGGATGCCGGTCAGGGCTTGGTGCAAGTGAACACGCCGCGCACGCAGGCGATGATTGGATTTGTGTCGCTGGGTAAGGCTGGTCTCGCGGATGTGCGATTGAAGACGGAGGCGAAATTCGGCGCCTTCTATGTCACTGCGATGGACGGCATGGATCCGATCCGTTCCGCTAAGCGAATGCTGGTTACGGCCGCTGGGCCTGCTCGCAATACCGGCATGGAGTATGAGCAGACCAGCGAGATCTCGCAGAAGTTCAACGCGCCGATGTGGCGGATCAAGACTACTGGCGGCGCGCCTGTGCTTTTGACGGCGATCGAGGGCGAGTTGAGGATCAGCTCTTCGCGCGCCTCGCGATTACGTTGCTGGCCGCTCGATGTGAATGGCAAGCGGGGGGCGGAGATCAAGCTCGCGCATTCGAATGGCGCAATTACACTGACGATGAAGGCTTCGTACGAGACTGCTTATTATGAAATTGCTGTTCAATGAACTATTCCCGCTGCTCTTCGGTGGCGCGCTATTGATTGACGCCCGAACCTGCACGCATACTTCTTGGACCTTTTGTCCGGCCATTTTCGAATCAATTGAAAGCCTCGTCAGTGAGGTTGAGGAGACTTTAAAGTTGGTCAGGGCAGGCAAATTGCCCGCCCACCCTTGAAAAGGCTGTAGTGTCGAGTTTAGGGTCGACATTGGTGGTTGCGGCTTTGTCGAAGCCTGTCTTTTCGACGGTTGCTGGAAATCCGCGCGCGGATGGTACTGGACCTTTCGGATTGAGTCGAGACCCCTTGAAATATAGTAAGGTGGGTACCCGGAGTATATCGACGGCTATGACGGCTAGCCCTAGACTCATTGGGGATGGCATACAACTTTTCTGCCTCCCTCAAATTGTTGGCGTCAGCGTTGGCGATTTTGATTTCATCGTTGTTTGGCTCTCTACCCTTACATGGGCAAACTGGCGGCGTCTCCGCTTGGGAGTCGCCAAAATACTTGCGTGCTCAGGCAAAGAAAGGAGACGTCAGCGCGCAGGTTGACCTTGGTGTTCTTTACACTAAAGGCCGACTTGTGCCGGTGGACTATGCCGAGGCCTTGCGATGGTTCCACAAAGCCGCTGAGAAGGGAAGCGCTGCTGCACATTTCCAGCTTGGCCGGATGCATGCCAATGGTCAAGGCGTACCGCGGGATCTTACCGAAGCCGTTCGCTGGTATCGCCAAGCCTCCGAGCAAGGGAACGCCGCTGCGCAAAACAACCTTGGCACTTTGTTTAAGAATGGCCAGGGCGTAACGCAGGATTTTGCCGCAGCCGTGTACTGGTATCGCAAGGCCGCTGAACAGGGCGAGTCTTCCGCGCTATTCAATCTCGGCGTGATGTACAAGGAGGGTCGAGGCGTAGCGCAGAATTACGCTGAGGCCGTCCGGCTTTATCGCGGTGCGGCGGACCAAGGCAATGTGGAGGCGCAGTCCAATCTTGGTTTCATGTACAAGAACGGCCTGGGTGTTCCGCAGGGCTTCACTGAGGCGATGCACTGGTTTCGCAAAGCGGCTAACCAGGGCAATGCGAATGCGCAAAAGAACATGGGCACGATGTATTACGAAGGAACGGGAGTGCAGCAGGACTTCACGGTGGCGCTGCTCTTCTTTCGCAAAGCCGCAGAGCAAGGGAACGCCGAGGCGCAAGCGAGTCTTGGTTTCATGTATAAAAAAGGACAAGGCGTGCGGCAGGACTTCACCGCCGCGGCACACCATTTTCGTCAGGCGGCGGAGCGCGGATACGCGGAGGCGCAGGCCAATCTTGGCGTGCTCTATGACAAAGGCCTGGGCGTGGCGCAGAGCTTCGCGGAGGCCGTCGATTGGTATCGCAAGGCCGCGGACCAAGGTCATGCAATTGCTCAATTCAACCTCGGCGTGAAATACAATCTGGGCCAAGGAGTGCCTCTGGATTTGGTAGAGGCCTACAAATGGTTTGACATTGCCGCGTTGCGAGTTGACGGCCGGTATCAAAAGACTGTTGTGACGGCCCGCGAAGAGGTTGCTCAGACCATGACGACTGATCAAATAGCCGAAGCTGAGCGGCGCGCGCGGGAGTGGAAACCAACAGCGACGGACAGTGCGAAGTTGGCTGCCGCACTCCGCTAGTTTCAGTTATTCCACGGTACGAAACGGCGACGCGGGCAGGCCATCGGTATTGAACAGATTGCACTGCGGGTTATCGGCCCAACCATATCGAACCTGTGTGGGCGCTGCAATGGAAACATTCGAAACGATGACTTCATTGCCTTCGAGACGCGCTTCTGCTGCTTTGAACACGCCGTCTTTTCCTGCGATCTCAAAGCCCGTAAGTTGGCCTCCGTGCGCTACGATTCCCTTGCTTGTGTGCTTGAAGGCGACGCGGACAACGCTGCCTTCGGCAGTGGCCCTCTCCACGGTAGGTCCGGAGTATTCGATGTGCTCTCCATATGCGATGGCCCGCGCGGCCAGCGCCAGGCGTAGTCCCACATCCTGCTTGTTGGGTGGATGAATGTTGGTTGGCGTGCCGATATCGATAGTGACGGCCATGCCCGTATTGCGTAGTTCCAATGTCTGGCGCTGGGCTTCGCGAAGATCGGGCCAGCGCGAATCGGGGCCGGTTTTGTAGTTCGCCAGTTGCACGAAAAAGAACGGCAGGTCCTCCTGATTCCACGCGCGGCGCCAGTCCTGGATCATGGTTTCGAACAGGCGCTTGTAAAGAGGCGCACGTTCTTTCGATGCGTTGCTTTCTCCTTGATACCAGATGGCTCCGCGAATCGGAAACGCGGTGAGCGGAGCGATCATCGCATTGAACAACGAAGCTGGGGCCCATTCGCCGCCATCGTTCGCCTTCCATGGAAATCCTGGTCCGGGCTTGCCGTCGGCCTTGGCGCGGGCAACGGCGTCCCGCCACTCGGCCAGTTGTTTATCGCGGCGCAGTTTGGTGACGGTTAGAACGGAGTTCATGCGCGACCATTCGGAGAACACTGGCATCAGCGCGGCGTCGGCGGAGAGCGACGAAAGACTGGTCCACGATTCGGCGGGCGTGCCACCCCAAGAGCTATCGATCAAGCCCACTGGCACGTTGAGCTTCTCCTGCAAATGGCGGGCGAAGAAAATGGCGACGGCGGAAAAGTCGGCCGCGGCTTTTGGAGTGCAGGTCACCCAGGTCGCTTCCAAGTCGTCCATTGGATGGTCGGCCACGATTCGCTTCACATGGAACAGACGCATGCGCGGGTGCGTGGCAGCGGCTACTTCCGCCGCGCCGTTCACGGCTTCTTTCAATGTGAACTCCATGTTTGATTGGCCGGAGGCGATCCACACATCGCCGACCAGAATGTCATCCAGTACGATTCGATTGCGGCCCTCAATCACCAGCTCAAACGGTCCGCCGGCTTCGGACGCAGGCAGGGAAACGCTCCACTTCCCAATGTCGTTGGCCGAAGCCGTGCGCGTGTTGCCGCGGAAGGAAACGGATACGGACTCGCCCGCCTGCGCGTTGCCCCAGACATGGACTGGCTTCCCTCTTTGCAGCACCATGTGACTGGCGAGAACAGAGGGCAGGGAAACATCGGCGCGCGCGGTGAGCGAGAGCAACAGCGCCGTCAAAATGGAGCGGGAAATCATAGAGAGAGTATATAGCAGATATGTGCTCTGATCTGCGGTACAATTCCTATCACCTATGAATCGACGAGAACTTATTGCCGGGGCTGCCGCAGTGGCGGGCGGATTACAACTCTCTGGTCAACAAGCCGGGAAAGGCCATCTCCGCGCCGGACTGGTCGCCTACTCTTTCCGCAAACAGCTCGAGGCGAAATCGATGACCTACGAGCAACTGATCCGCCACGTTGCGGAGCTTGGGCTCGATGGGCTTGATACCACCGTCTATTGGTTTCCTGACACCTCGAATCAATATCTGGCTTCCCTGCGCAGGCTTGCATATAAGAATGCCGTGAGCCTGTACAGCGTTGCGGTGCGTGTGCGGCTGTGCCAGCCCACGGCGGAGTTGCAGCGGGCAGAGGTGGAGAATGCGAAGAAATGGATCGATGTAGCCGAACGAGTGGGCGCGACGCACGTGCGCATATTCGGCGGCACTGTGCCCAAGGGCGCGAGCGAAGCGCAGGCCATCACGTGGGCGGTTGAGGTTTTGAAACGGGCTGCGGAATACGCCGGCGGTAGGGGCATCATTCTTGGCGTGGAAGACGACGGCGGCTTGACCACGACTGCGGAGCCAACCGTGGCGATTGTGAAGCAGGCCGATTCGCCGTGGGTGGGCATCAATCTGGATACAGGAAATTTTCCGAAGGACGGTTATTCGCAGGTCGCTCTGTGCATCCCCTATGCGGTGAACGTGCACTTCAAAGAGCGCATCGCCGGGGCGGACGGCACGAAGGAAAATGCCGACTGGGATCGTCTGCTGCAGATGTTTGCGCAAGGCGGGTACAAGGGCTTCGTCTCGCTGGAATATGAGAGCAACGAAAATTCAGAGACTGCGGTGCCACGACTGGCCGGCGAGTTGAAGCGCGTTGTGCGGAAGTATTCGCTATGAAAATCGCGCTCTTTCTGGTCTTCGCACTCGTGGGGTTCGCCCAGCAGTATGACCTGATTCTGAAGGGCGGCACTGTTATCGATCCTAAGAACGGGGTGAACGCAACGCGCGATGTTGCCATCCTGAATGGAAAGATCGCGGCAGTCAGCGCCAGTCTTCCGGCTACCGCAGCAAAGAAGACCATCGATGTTTCCGGCCTTTTTGTGACGCCGGGCCTTGTCGATATTCACGTGCATGTTTTCTGGGGGCCTAAGCATGCGGTGATCGCCGATGGCGACATCAGCGTGCAGCCTGATGCCGTCGGCTTCCGCGCCGGCGTCACCACGATGGTGGATGCGGGCACCTCCGGCTGGCGCGACTTTGCCGATTTCAGGCGGCGCGTGATCGACACTTCAAAAACGCGCGTGCTGGCCATGATCAATATTGTCGGCGTGGGCATGCTCAGCGAGGACGATGCCGTGGATCAAAACCAGTTCGATATGAACCCGGCGATGGTGGCGCAAACCGCGGCGAAGAATGCCGACGTGGTTGTCGCCATCAAGACGGCGCACTGGCGGCAGATGAATTTCATCTCCGTCGAAAAGGCCGTGGAAGCAGGCAATCTGGCGAATCTGCCGGTGATGGTTGATTTCGGATACTTCGAAAAATCGTATCAAACGATGGTCACAGACAAACTGCGCCCCGGCGACATCAGCACGCACTTTTACCGCTTTCCCGCGCCTTTGATTGACAAGGACGGGCATGCGGCGGAGTACCTTCTGGCGGCGCGTAAGCGCGGGGTGAAGTTCGACGTCGGGCACGGCGGAGGGAGCTTCCACTTTCCTGTTGCTGAGCCTCTTGTGAAGCAAGGCTTTTGGCCGGATTCGATCTCCACCGATTTGCATTCGAGTTCCGTAAACGGCGCGATGATCGATATGTTGAACGTGATGTCGAAGTTTCTGGCGATGGGTGTTCCGCTGCTGGAAGTGATTCGCGAATCCACTACCAATCCGGCTACGGAGATGCGCCGGCCGGAGCTCGGACAGATCGGCGTTGGCGCAGAGGCTGACATCGCCGTGCTGCGGATGGAGAAGGGCAAGTTCGGCTACGTTGACGTGCGTGGCGGACGGATTGAAGGCAGCCAGCGGCTGGGCTGCGAGATGACCGTCCGCGCGGGCAAGATCGTATTCGACTTTAACGGGCGCGCAGGCGTGCCGTGGCGCGAGGGCAAGATCGAATACCCAAAGCGTTAGAGGCTCAGAACGTAATCGTCGCTGCGAGCTGAACCTGTCTGGAGAGCCCTGCTGTTGCGGTCACCTGGCCGAAGGCCGTTGATGTGGGCGACACGTTTGGTGCAGCGAAATTCGGATGATTCATCAGGTTGAAGATTTGCGCGCGAACCTTCAGGTTGATGCGTTCGCCGAAACGGAAGCCTTTGGCTATACCGACATCCCACTTTGCCTGCCCATCCGCCTGAACACTGGCCAGCCGCACCGGGAAATAGCGGATGTTCGATGATAGCGCTTGCGCTGAGTTGTTGTTGAACCCTGAGTCAATGTTGAACCATCGGTCGACGTTGCGGTCGCCTTTATCCAGCTGAATCAGGTCGGGATTGCCGTTGAAGATGATGTTGCCCCAGGCCAGCGGCGGGCCTGCCTGGCGGATGACGATGGCGCTCATCTGCCAGTTGCCGATCACTGCTTCCAGCGGACGGGCCATGTGATTGAGGTAGGCGCGCTTGCGTCCTACGGGGATCTCCCACAGTGAACTGAAGGTCACTCGGTGCGGGCGGTGCGATGCGGAAAGGCCGCGGTAGGGCATTGGATCGGTATCGTTGAGGAAGCTGGTGGCTTCCATCAGTTTGGTGAAGGCGTAGCCGCCGTTCAGGGTGAGGCCGCGGTTGAAGCGCCGTTCGGCGCGGATTTGCAGCGAGTGATACCAGCTGTAGCCAACGGAATCGTTCATCGCGATGCCTGTAAATTGCGGGTACGGGCGCAGCAGATTGGCGCGCGAAATAGTGGTCGATGTGAACAGTGGAGCTAAGCCATAAAGCGGATTTGCCACTGTACCGCTCAGAAAGTTGATAGCTGCTGTGTCGCGCGTTAGCGAGGTGCTCAGGTACTGCGCGGGCGTAGCGTCAATCTGGCGCACGGCAGTGAGATGAGTGCTGCGGTTGCCAACGTAAGAAGCCTCAATCAGCATCTGGCCGGGGAAGAGTTGCTGCAATGCCATCGACCAGCGCTGCGAGTAGGGTTGCAGACGGTTGGGTCCTTCGAAACTGATGGACTGCCCCATGTAGGTGCTGAGGCCGCCGGACTTTCCAGGGATGGGCAGGAGTCCGTTCGGGAATGGGTTGGTCGCCAGGGCAGGGTATGACTGTCCGTTATCGAGCGAGGGAATGATGGGCGTTGACTGCGTATAGCCGTACATGATCGGCACGGTCGCGTTGACGCCAAGCGAGCCAAAGAAAATGCCGTAGCCGGCGCGCACTGTGGTCTTCGGGCGGACTTGCCATGCCAGGCCGAACCGCGGCAGGAAGTTGTGGAGTTCCTTGCGGAACGGACTGCGGCCGGTTTCGGTTTGTCCTGAGTAAAGCACGCCGCCGCGCAGACCGAACTGACTTACGGGGATCTCGGGGATGGGCTTCAACGCATAGGCTGCACGGGCCTGCGCGTCAATGGGGCTGGGGCTATTGAAGGCGAAACCCGTGACGAGGCGGTCGAAGCGTTCGGTCATCGGCGATTCCAGTTCGTAGCGCAAGCCTACATTGATAGTGAGTTTCGAAGTCAGCTTGATGTCGTCCTGCACATAGCCGCCGAGGTAAAGATTCTGCGTGGCGAAGGTGGTGGCGTTCGACATAGAGCCTGAGGCGACAATGCCCATCAGCATGGAAGCCAGGTCCTGCCCGATGGGCGAGGCGCCTGCCGTGTCAAGCGGCCCATTCGTGTACGTGGAGCGGAATGCCAGGTCGGGCGCGGTCTCGAACGGATAACGATTTTGAAACGCACGATATGCGCGGAAGTCGGCGCCGAAACGGATGGAGTGGATGCCGCGCTGCGTGGTGAGGTTGGCGTTCAAATTGTGCGTGAGGCTGTTGTTGGTGCCATCGCCAGTCTCCCAAGTGGAGTAGCCGGAGTAAGAGCCCAGCGAAACGCGCGGCAGTGTGGCGCGTGCGGGGTCGATGAGTTTCAGCAGCGCGGGCGAGAATCCGAGCGAGGCCAGATTGTAGCCTTGCGTCACGCGGCGCTCGGGGAAGTCCTGTTCGGTAAAACCGTAGCGGATGTTCAATACCAGGTTGGGGGTGAGCAGCACCACATCGTCGAGCGCGATGCCGCGGTTGATGCGATTGAGTACGATGCCTTGAATCTGGTTGGTGTACTGCTTGTTCTTGTGCTCTTCCCAGAAGTCGTAATCCACACGCACGAAGAGGCGGTGCGATTCGCTGAAGGCGTGATCGAAGCGGGCGAGGTGCACGTAGTAATACTCGCTCGATTTATCGGGGTTGAAATAGTTGTTGGTGCCGTCGACCACTCCGGGCTGATTGGGTAGCGGGAAAAGATTGGCGAGATTTGCGCCGGTAGTGTTGAAGCGCGATTTGGGCACGATGTTGCCCGCGAACGCATCGCGTTGAAAGCGGTTGTTGGGGGCGGGGCGCGTGGTGAAGGGATCGTAAATCTGGTAGCGGCTACCAAGTGCCAACAGGCCTGAGAAGTCGCCCTGGCGCTGTGCCGCGGTGGGCACGGTGCCGGTGAAGGGTTGGGGCACTGCCCACAGATTCTCTTCCCATGTATAAAAGAAGAACGTCTTGTTGTGGCCGTTGTAGAGTTTGGGAACGGTGATGGGGCCGCCGAGCGATGCACCGAAGCGGTTGTCCTGATACACGGTCTTGGCCACGCCGCGCTTGTTGCTGAAGAAGTCGGTAGTGTCGAGCGCGGAATTGCGACCGTAATAATGGAGCTCGCCATGAAATTGGTTCGTGCCGGCTTTCGTGCTTACGTTCACCGTGGCGCCAAGCGAGTTGCCGGCGGAGGCATCGAACGGGTTGGTGACGATCTTGAATTGGCCGATGGCGGAGGCCGGGGGATTGAAGGCGACGCGCGCTTTGCCGCTGCCATCGGCGAAGGTGTTGGAGACGCCGTCAATCTGGAACTCGTTGTTGTAGGCGCCGGCGCCCATGGACGACCATTGCGAACTGGCGTTCGTCGCGCTGGCTCCGCGCAGGCGCATGTCGGTCTCGTTTTGTGCGGCGGGGTCGAGCAATGCGAACTCCACCGGGTTGCCGGCGAGCAGCGGCAGTTCGACCACGGCGTTGTTCATGATTACGGTACCCTGGCTGGCATCGGTGGTGCTTAGCACCGGGCTTTCGGCGGTGACCTGCACGGTTTCGGTTACCGCGCCGGGTTCCAGGATGGCCTCGACGTTCACTGTTTCCGTGCCGCGTACTTCGATGTTTTCACGCACGAACTTCTTGAAGCCGGCGCTTTCTGCCGTTACCGAATAAAAGCCCGGAGTGAGGAAGGGGATGGTGAAGTCGCCGGCGGAACTGGTCTTGCCCGCTACGGCTACGCCGGTGCCGCGGTTGATGGCGCGCACTTCGATGTTGGCGATGGCCGCGCCGGACTTATCGATCACGCGTCCGGTAACCGAGCCGCGCGGATCTTGTGCCGTGAGCAAACTGCTGCACAGGCCTGCAAAAATGATTGCCTGGATGAAACGCATTTAACCTCCCGTGGGTGCCGGAATGAATGATAGACCCGTTTCTCGAATCTTATCACCTAGGGTGCTTGTTATGCGGAATATTCGCGGATGCGCACGATGAGGCCGAAATAGCCGAGCAGCGCGCAGAGCAGCGTAACCACCGGGGTGATGACTTCGAAACCGGCGAGCCTGCTGAAGCCGGTGTCCGCCGCCTTGTCAAATTCCGACTGGTTGATCTCGATGGTTTTGCGCACGGATTTTTCGAACTGTTCGAACGCCCAGTTGGATTGCCCTGGCTTGCTGCCAATGCAAAGTTCCAGAGCTTCCTTGGTTTTGCCTTCGCGATTGAGTGCTCGGATCTTGTTGTCGATTTTGACATACGCGACCCAGGTGCGGATAGATTCCATCGCTGCTTCGCGCTCGCCTGCGAAGGTGATGTTGCGCAGTTCGTCAAAGAGCAGGCCCTTGGTCTGCTTTGAAATCGGTTCCCAGTTTTCAATCGACTGGCCTTTCTCGATCTCGGCGATGTTATTGGCTTTTGCGAAGAAGTCGCGTTCGTAGGCGGCGGCGTTGGCAGGGTCAAGCAGATAGCGGCTTTCGTCGGCGTTGGCATCGTAGGCCGAAGCAAGCGTGCGCCATAGGTCGTGAATGGACTGGAAGGCGTCTTCTTTCACTACCTTCAATTGATGTTCGCCGGCTGAGAGGGCAGCATTCACGACAAGAAGAAATACGATCACGACCAGTGTGGCTGCAAGCAGCGGCAAGTTGAATCTGCGGCGCACGCGATTGTTGAGAAACATCTGCACCCAAGCCAACGCCGCCAGAAGGCAGGCTGAGGCAAACCAAAGCAGGAAGCGGCTGACGGCTGAACTCGATGTGAGTTGCTGGTAACTCTTTTCCAGCTCCGCACGATTCGCAATGTCGAGCGCTTCGGCGGCCGGCAGCAGCGTCACTGACATTAGCGTCATTGCGTTGCGATAGGCGGCGCGCGAGCGATCGCGATCCGGCAGCAGACGGGCGCTCTGGGCCTGGCGTTCGTAGCTGCTGAGGTTGAATTCCAGAGTCTGCAGCGGGATCCGCTCTGCATCGCCGAAGGTGACGTTTTCCGAAGCCGCGATCAAGGCATTGGCCAGTTCCTTGCGGCGTGTTTCGTAGGCGCTGAGCGCTTCGGCTGAGGCAGTGGGATTGAGCAGTTCGTTGGCGACGTTGGCATCCATGTCCGACAGCGCCGCACGCATCTTCTGAGCTGCGATGATGCTCGGCGCGGAGTCTTTGGCCACTGTCTTCAGCGCCTGACGGTGCAGCGAGACGGAGTGCAGCGCAGCCACCATCATGAAGACGGCAAGCAGAGCGATGCCTGCACTGGAAAGCCACAGAATAACGGGAGTGGTTAACTTGAATTTCATGAGGATGCCTTCACCGTTAGGCGCGTCCAGTGGCCCAGTTCGATGCGGTCGCCGTTTGCGAGTTCGATGTCCTCCATGGCGGGCAGGGGTTTGCCGTTGCGCATGGTGCCGTTCGATGAGCCGATGTCGCGAAGAAATAGATGCCCGTCTGTGCGCACGTCGAGCAGCGCGTGGCGGTGTGAGACTGCGTCATCGGAATCGAGCGCCACATCCGGATGGATGGCTCGTTTGGCGCTGGTGCGGCCAATCAACACGGAGCCGGGGTTCAGGTGGATGGTGGCCGGCGTAAAGCTTGGCGGCGGTTCCGGGCTGTCTTCTGTGCGCAGCGCCGGGTCGATTTCGATCATCAGTTCCCACCGCGTTGGCGGAGGCGGTGCGGGCGGCGCAGGGTGCAGTTCTCCATGTGCGCCGCTCTTGAAGTTGTAACCGCAGATCTCGCAGAACTCTTCGCCGGAATGCGGTGCCTGACAGTCGGGGCAGACTGCGGTGGACGCCTGCGCTTGTCCGAGCTTGATGCCGCACTCGGAGCAGAAATCGGTTTCTGTTGATGCGTGGCCTTTGGGGCAAATCAACTGACTCATGGTTACGCCTTTTGGATCCGCTTGGTTTTGGTGGACCGCGTTTCGAGCGCCATCTCATCTTCCTTCGCCACGGTTCGCTTCAGACGCACGGTGCCGGTGGCTGGGTCGTCCACGTCGACTACCGTGCGCAGCAGTTTCGCCGTGGCCTCATTGCCGGAATCGTGGGCGATGCGAACGGCCTTGCCAAGCAGTGCGGTGGCCACGTCTTCTTTGCCTGAGGCGCGGGCTTCCAGACCCGCTTGAATCGATTCGGCGAGGTCGGCCTGGCCTGTATAGTGCGCCACGTGGCGTTCAATGCGGGTGGACTTGGCTTCGTCGTCGGTCCAGACGGCAAGAATGCGCGCTTCGGCGATTTTGGTTTCCACGCCGCTTTGCTTCGTGACAAGACTGGCGCGGCCGGCCAGCATTTCGTCGCCGACGTTGCCGGGGTTCACTTCAATGGCGAAATGATAATCGCGTGATTCGCTGCCGCTCCATGCGCCGGTGGGGTATTCCAGCGTGCGCGGGTTCACCTGTGCGGCCATCGATGAAAGGTCGGTAATGGAAGGACTCACTTCCTTGCAGAACTGCACCTTTGCGCCGACGGGGGTCCAAAGACGAACTACCACGTCGCTGACGCTCTTGCCTACGGCGCTGGCGAGCACGTTCTGGAAATCGGCGGCGATGCCTGCGGGGTTGGCGATGATGTCGGTTGTGCCTAGCAGCGCGTTGCCGATCTCCTTCAATTGGCGCACGTCCCAATCCGTGCCAACGCCGCGGCAATCGCATTGAAACACGCCCTGGCTTTTCTTCAATGCGGAGGCTAGGCTGGTGGCGTCGTTCTTATCGTTCTGGCCATCGGTTAACAGCAGCGCCTGGCGAATGGCGTGAGGCATGGTTTGAAATTGCTCGATTGCCCTGACTACCCAAGTGGAGATGGCGGTGCCGCCGCTGGCCGTTACCTTGCGCACTGCCTGCACGGCGCGCTGTTTGCTGGCTGGCGTGGCTGGGGCGGCGTCAAAGATGAGATCTGCGACAGTTGAGCCGGCAACCACGAAGAACGATACATCGGCTGGGATCATGTCAATCAACTGCACGATGGCGTCTTTGGCGGCGTGAATCTTTTCGCCTTCCATGGAGCCGGAGACGTCGCACAGAATTCCGAATAATTTTCCGCCGGTGGCTGCGGCGGTGGTGATTGCCGCGCCTTCGGAGCTTACGGTAACAATCGCGTGGACCTCTCGCGCACCCTGGGGCAGATACTGGTTTTGAAAAACTTCGGCTTTAAATGTTGTCATTGATTTATCCACAATGCGGCTGTGATGTTGTCGACCCCGCCGCGTGCATTCGCGTAATCTACCAGCTTGTGCGCGGTGGAGAGAGCCTGTGTTGGCGTGCCTAGCAGGTCTTCGATGTCTTTCAGCTGCTGCGCATAGTTCCAAAGTCCGTCACTGCATAGCAACAGGACGCCGGGTCCCGGCATTTCGAATTCCAGAAAGGAAGCTTCGAGCTCGCCCACGTCGCGGCCTAGCCACTTTGTGATTGCATGAGCATTTTTTGATGCCATGGCTTCCTTGGTGCTCATCTGGCCGCTGGCAATCATATCGTTGAGCCACGAATCGTCCACTGTGAGTTGGCGCGAGCCGCCGGCAGAGATCCAATAAGCGCGGCTGTCACCGGCCCAGGCAATTTCCACGCGGGCGCCTTTGATTCGCGCAGCGACTAAGGTGGTTGAAGGCGGGTCGGTATCGGTGAGTGGCGCGGGTAGTTTGACCACTGCGGCCAGTGCGTCGGCAACGGCTTGCTGCATGGATCTGCCGGCAGCGATGGATGATGCCGCCGCTTCCGCGGCTGCCTTTGATGCGAGCATCGCATCCTGCGAACTGGAGACGCCATCGCACACCACCATCACGCGATGGCGCGCGGTCTCGCTCAACACCAGGAAATCTTCGTTCGATGAATGTCTGCGGCCGCGATCAGTGACTCCGGCAAAGTGGCTGGAGATTTCGATAGCAATGCGGTCCTGTGCCGGCGTTATATCGCGAAAACCGCAAGCAGCGCAAAAGCCTTCGTCATCCTTCGCCGCGCCGCACTTGGGGCAGCCGTTCGCCGCTGGGGCAAGCGCAACTCCGCATTCCTCACAGAAGGCGTCCGTTTCGGGCATTTCAGCAGTACATGCGGGACACGTCATGGTTCCGATTCTTCCTTAGTAAAGCGTTCTTGGGCGAACGCGATTGGCCTCATCCACCAACGCGATCTTTTCCGCCTCGGGTGCCAAATGTGCGGATTCACGCAAGCACTTTTCCAGGCCTCGGCGGAGGCTGATCTCTTCCAGTTGATAGCCGAGGATCTTCACTTGCGGCGCCGGTTTCAGGCTCCCTGCGGTGACCATTTCCAACGCCGAAGAAAGCACCTGATGCGACAGCCGCAGGCGGTGTTCAGCCTGAAGCGTTAGCTTTTCCAGCACGCAGCCGGCTGCCGCGAACTCGTCGGGTCCCGGTGGCAGCTTGGGGATTTGAAACGAAAAGCGGGCTGCTTCAATGCGTGCCGCAACGAACAGTCCTGAACCTTCCGCGATGCGGTCCAGCGCCTCCAGCGCGCCTTTGCGATTGGCCATTGCGGCGCGGGTGCGCGCCAGGCCGAAGATGCAGGATGCGTAGTTGTTGTCGGTGCGCGAGACCAAGTCGTACATCCGCTCGGCCGTTGCCAGTTGGCCTGCCATCTCCGCGGCGAGGCCGAGGCCTGCCTTGGCAGCCAGTTCCCCGGGCAGGTCGAAATAGGTCTGCTCAAACTGCGCAATGGCCTCGGCTGGTTTGCCCTGGGCAATAAAGTTGCGGCCGCGATACCATGCCACGCGCCAATCCCACGCATCGGTGGCGAAGGCCTCCTCCAGCAGTTTCGCGCACGCGGCGTACTCGCCCGCATCGGTCAGTGCGCCGGCAAGCAGATAGAGGATCTCCATCGACTTGGGGTGCTGCTCGCGGGCGGGCTGCAGGGCAGCGACACGCCGCGCGGCATCGAAGCTGGCAGTGGCGTTGACCAGATTGCGCAGGGCAGCGTTGGATGGATCGATGGCCGGCACAGGCAGATGCGTGTGCGAGGGCAATAAGGGTTCGATGCCGCCACGGTGTTCGAGCGCCAGCATGTCAGGCCCGAAGAGATTGCTGGCGGCAGGGCGCGGCGTGCCCGATTCCAGCGCCGCAGCTTCGCGCAACACACCAAGTAGTTGCTCGGCCATCTCGTCGGCCGTCTGAAACCGGTCGTCTGGATTTTGCGCAGTGGCTTTGAGCAGGGCGCGGTAGAGCGATTCCTGTTTGGAGAAGACCGGATCGTTTGGTGCGTCGGGCAGTGAGTAGCGGTTGTCCTTGGCGAAGCTCTGGACCTCCGTTACCAGCACCGCCAGCGTGCGGCCGATGGTGTACAGATCCGTGACGGCCGTGGGCCCTTCGCCTGCCTCCGGTGCGGTGTAGCCGATGGTGCCGTAGATATCGCCGCCCAGATCGTCGAGCCGGCGCACGCCGCCCAGATCGATGAGTTTGATGTCATTGCCTTCGACCATCATGTTGTCGGGCTTGAAATCGCAGTAGACCAAGCCTTGTGCATGCAGGTAGGCGAACGCGCCAAGCACTCGATGAACATAGGCGATGGCTTCCGTGACGGGCAGCGGTCCTCGCTCTTTGCGGATCTGTTTCAGCGAGCGGCCATTCACGAATTCCATGACGATGAAGCCTTCGCCGCCATGCCGCACAAAGTTGTAGATGCCGACGATGTTGGGATGCTTCACCGAGGCCAGAAACTTGCGCTCTGCTACGGCTGCGGTGGCGCTGGCTTCGTCTTCCACATTGAGCAAACCCTTCAGCACCACATAGCGCGTCAACGTGCGGTCGAAGGCGAGATAGATCCAGCCCAGGCCGCCGAACGCCATGGGGCCTTTCACTTCATATTGGCCTGCCACCACGTCGCCTGCTTTGAGTGACGGCAGAAACGAATACTTGCGGCCACACTTGCCGCAGAAGCCGCGTTCCCTGCTTAGCGCCGCTTCGCAGTTGGCGCAGTAGCGTTTGTTCTCCGGCACCTTGGGTTCGACCAGCAACTGCTTTTCCGGTTCGGGTGAAGGCAGCTCCGGCAGCTGAATGAGCCCGGCGCCGAGCTGGCTGCGCGACGAGCCGCGTGACGAGCCTCGGCTGGAGCGCCGAGTGCCAGCGGCAACAGCGCGGCTGCTGGGCGATGAACCGGTGTTGCTCATGCCCTTTGAACTGCTGGATATCGCCGAGCGGGCCGTGGATGTCGCAGCCTTGGGTGCAGCCAAGCCGCAGGCGTTGCAATAACCGTCTTCAATGACGCCCGTACAGCCGTTTCTACCGCAGGCGCTACCGTCCATTTAGTAACCTCTCATATTCACTGACTGTTGCCGCCGCGCGGGCGAGTGGAGTGGGGCGGGTGTAGAGCATTGCGTCGGCCTCGCTCGCCAGGCGTGTGAGCGTTGCCTCTTCGGCAGCTCCGCGGGCGACTGCTTTGGCGCGCAGTGCTTTCAAAAGGCCGCGCAACTGACGCCTTTGCCTCAACTGATTCTGATTTGCCGACAACGACTTTTCCGCTTCCCCAAGTAACATACGAGCTTTTTCGCTCCAACGTTCCGTGCCTGTGAGCAGGGACTGCTGCATGTCGTCGTTGTGCTTGGAGCGGAGCGTGGCTAGCCACTGGCCGAGCGCGCTGAGTGCATATTCATCTGGCGGCTGCGGGATAGTTTCGCCGGAGATCTTTTCAGTGGCTTCCGCGGCGGCCAGGCGGGCTTCCTGCACCTTTGCCGCGACTTCTTCCCTTAGCTTTTCGGCTGCGGCGAAGGCCTGCTGAACCGCATTGCGCAGTGTGCCGGTATGCTCCAGCGATTCGCGCAGGGCTTGCAGGGGCGATTCCACGGTATCGGCGAACTGCTGGCTGGCGCCGAGGGGATCGGTCTCTGCGTTGGTGCGCAACGTTGCCAGCTTCGCCGCAATCAGGTCGAGCTGATGCCGCGCGTTTGCGTCACCGGGCGGCGCGAGTTCGCGCAGGGAGCTTGTTTCAGAGATGGCTTGCGAACAGCGCAGCTTGATTGCATCCCAGGTTGCGTCTAACTGTTCTACCGCTTTGCTCGCGTGCTCGAAGCCGGCTTTGATTTTCTCAATCGGAGTTTGCGCAAGTAGCGCTTCCGCGTGTTGTAACTTTGCGGCATCGCCGAATATGCCCTGGCTGGCGACGATGGCTGCGTCGGCCTCATCGAGTGTTCTGTACAACTGTTCCAGGGGAGGGAAGAGCTCGCACATCCGGTCGGCCATTTCGTTGGCGCGCGCCAGCGTCTCGCCGCTCATCGGCGTTCGCGGCGTGCCCGGTGCGCCGGCCCAGCGGCGGTAGCCTGGTTGGGCGCGCAAGGTGGTCAGCGCCTGTGCCAGTTCATCGGCTTGTTGGCGCAGGGTAGCAGCTGTTTTTGTGATTGTATCGGCCGTCATCGTTCGGACTCCATCAGGTGTTCGAACTCCGGCGGAAGAAAGCGCGTATCGTTGGTTTCGCGCATGGCGATCCGAATCTGCTGCTCCAGTGTGGCCAGCGGCACCGGCGGGCGGTAGCCTGCGATGCAGCGCTGCAGTGCTTCCACGGCGGTGCAGGCGCGGGTGCGCGTTTCGCGATACATTTTCGCAGCGAGTGCATCGGCTGCGCCGGCTGTCAGCATCGACGGCATCGAAGCCTTCACCGGCTCGAAATCGGCATCGGTCAACGGCAAGCTGCGCGTCTTCGAAATGGCGCTGAGCAGTTGAAAACTAGCGGCCGGCGTGGCCGATGGAAACAGAGGAATCGTCACATCGATGCGGCCTGGCCGCTTGAGGTCGACTTCAATCAGGTCGGGCCGGCTGGAGGCGAGAATCCAGATGATGCGACCGCGGCTGGCGCTGCTGCCCATCTCTTCGGCGATCATCGAATAGACGCGGCCTGAGAGGCCGGAATCATTGCTCGCTGAATCCCTCTTGCCCAATGTTTGATCGGCTTCGTCAATGAACACGTAGCAGCGGCCGAGTGCGTGCAGCAGGCGAAAGATTCGCTCCAGGTTGCCTTCAGTACTGCCAACCCACTTGTCGCGAAAGTTTTTCAGCTTGACGACAGGGACGCCAGCTTCGCCCGCCAGGCATTCGACGAGGAAAGACTTTCCCGTGCCAACCGGGCCGCACACCAGATAGCCTTTGGGCAACGCCGAATTGTCGTTTTGGCGCCACAGCTGAATGTCCTGACGCAGCCAATCCTTCACGCCGGCCATGCCGTGCAACTCGTCGAGCGTGCGCGTGGATTGCATCAGTTCCAAGAGTCCATTGGCATCGCGCTCCACCATGCGGTTCTTCAGCACGGCCATGTCGCCCGAAGCCAGCGGTCTTTGGGCGTATTCACTGGCTTTCAGGCGGCTTTCCACCGCGCTGAGCGTTGCGCCCGTCAGTTGGCGGGCGAGCGATTCCGGTTGTTCTGCGAAGTTGCGCAGCGCTGTCGGATACTCAGCAGTCAAATGTTGAATGGCGAGTGTGTGCTCATCTACATCAGGCAGGCCCACCTTTACGCGGGACGTGCGAGGGTTGTTGGCGATCAGCGGATGGATGTCGTTCAGGTTTTCCGCCAACAGAAACGTCGCCAGCGGATGGCCGGTCAGCGCGCTATCCACGGACCAGTCGCGAATCAAGACACTGGTTGCCGCTACGTCTATGTCCAGTCCACCGGTGGAAGGAGGCGCAAGCAGGTTCGCGTCCTTAATCAGGCACGCGACTTGCAGCGGCTTCTGCCGCAACCGGCCGAGATTGGCGCAATAGCGGAAATAGTGGGTGAGCGCTTCCACTGCCTGACGCGGGTTGCGCGGAAGGTCGGGATTCTCTTTGATGCGCGGCCATTCGGCAAATGCCGGGGCGCCGCGTTCGATGCGGATCCCGTTTCCTACATCATAGGACAAGACGACGTCGAAACGCGGTAGCAGAACTTCCAGTAAGAAGTCAGTGATGGAGCCCAAGCGCGGCTGCGCGCCGGGAATCAGCATCCGGTCGTGGATGTTGCCGTGTACGATGAACTGGTTGGCAGCGTTGCTTTGATAGAGGTCAACCAGCTCTATGGCCCAGGTTGGCAAGCTGTGCTGCATTGAGAGCTAGGCCAACTCCTTCGACTCCGGGCCCATCGTTTTGCCCTTTGATTCCGGCGTGCGCGAAGCAGGACTCGAGCTTGGCAGGTCAAGGCCTTCCTTCGCCGCAAAGTCGGCCAGCGCCTGATCGGCCAGTGCCTGCTGCTCGGCTTCTTTCAGGTTGATGCCGGTGGTGTCGATGGTATCGCGCGCCACTCGAACGCGCCCGGCGGCCTGTTCGCGTTCCCGTTCCACCATGGTTTGCAGGCGGTCGAGAGTGTCGCCCGCGCCGCCGATCTCAGACACCATGCCCGATGCCATTTCCGTCAGTTCGGCCTGCGCCCTTTTCATCTTCAGATCGCCGATGGTGGCGCGCAGGTTTTCGATCTTCTGCTTGGCGGTTTGCACAGCGGTGTCGCGCGCTTTGACCAGATCGCGGTAGGTTGCTTCGGCCTGTTCCACCTGCTTGCGGTTTTCCGTCAACTCGCGGTCCACCGTCTGCAGACGCAGCGCGTACTGGCCGGCGGCCTGGTTGTTGCCTGCTTTGAGGTTGGCGGAGGTTTTGGCGCGCAGATCCTGCTGATCCGTTTCCAGCTTTCGGATCTGGCTCATCAACCGCTCGCAAAGACCAGCGTGCGAAGCTAACCCCTGGTTGTATTGCGCGACCTGCTTGCGCAGGTTCTCTGTCTCTACTTCGAGCAGGGCTTCCGGATTCTTGCTCTCAATATTCGAAATAAAGAGTCCGAAAAACCCTCGAAAGAGATTCGAAATTCGTTTCAACATGAACGTGGCTGGCTCCGACCGATCATTATCTCAGATGTTACTGAGCCACTGCTTGATAAACGAAAGAAATTGCTTCTAAGTTCACTTCTTCTTTTTCTTTCTGTTTTCTTCGCGGTTGGCGTGGCGGCCTGTGCCGTCGCCCGCGTCGAGCTTGCCGCCTGCCGGGTTTAGCTTGGCGAGGGCGATCTCGAGTCGTTTGCGCGCATTGATCGCGGCAAGGTTGGTTGTGTCCTTGGGGACGGACGGTTCGGTGAATGGCGCGCCGCTCATATCATATAGCTCGCCCGATTGATCGAGCTTCCACTTCGCATCGCGCACGTACCAGTTGCGCGCCAGTTCGATGAAGATGGTTTCGCGCGTGCGTCCCTTTTTGCCATAGATCTGAGGCGCGAAGCTCACGCCATCGATCGTTTTGCCGGCAGGCAGCTTCGCGCCGGCCATCTCAACAAACGTGGGCACGAAGTCGGTGGAGTCGATCAGATCGGGCGAGACCTTGCCCGCCGGTGTTTTGCCGGGCCAGTTGACGATCATCGGCACCTGCGAGCCGCCTTCAAGCATGGAGCCCTTCTGGCCGGAGATCTGCTTGCCATGGATGGTGGATTTCGCCGCGTATCCATTGCCCGTGCCGTTGTCGCCGAAGAATATGATGAGCGTGTTCTCGCGCAATTTCAGGCGATCGATTTCGGCCACCAGTTTGCCCACCAGCTTATCCATGTACGCGATGTTGTCGGCGTAATAGTCGAGGCTATCGGGCTTGCTGTCTGGCGTGGGAAGAATTTCGGCATGCACGTGCGACATCGAATAATAAAGATAAAACGGATTGTTCTTGTTGCGCGTGATGAAGTCCACGGCGTGGTTGTGCATGACGTCCGGCAGATACTCCTTCGCCTTCAGCTCCACCTTCTTGCCGTTGACGGTGTAGTTCTTGCCCTTGTCCTGCGTGTTCCAGTAGACGCCGCTGCCCTGGAATTTCAGGTGTTCGTCAAAGCCAAACTCGGCCGGGCCATCCGGAAGCTGTCCCCACTTGCCGATGCACGAAGTTGTGTAGCCGGCGGGCTTCAGCATCTTCGGCATGAAGGTCTCGGCGTCGGTGGTGATTTCGCCGGTGGCGTCCTGATTGGTTGCGCCGGTTCGGAACGCATAGCGGCCGGTCATGATGAGCGCGCGCGACGGGCCGCAGAGCGGCGCTGTATAGGCGTTGCTGTAGCGCGTGCCGCCCTGGGCGAGCTTATCGATATGGGGCGTTTTGTAGAGGTCGGCGCCGTAGCAGCCTACTCCGTTGATGCCCAGATCGTCGGCGAGGATGAAGACGATGTTCGGTTTCCTGGCGCCGGAGGACTGGGCGCCTGAAAGCGAGTTGCCTATGGCCGCGCTTGCTGCTGCAAAACCACCTGAGGCTTTAAGAAAATCCCTGCGATTCAACATGATAATTCAGGTTATCACGGCTGTTCGAATTTTTGATTCATTTCGATTTGAAGTGTCGCTACTTAGAGTGAGGGCCGCAAGCTCTCGAATCGCCACTCTGGAGGAGCCCACTTTGAAGTTAACAATCAAGACAAGGATATTGACCGCCACGCTGCTTGCCGCGCCATTCGCCGCGGCCGCGCCGTTGCACTACGGGATCGTGATGTCGGACTACGCCAATGGGACCGGCGCATATTACGCGTCGGCCTCCAATCTCAACACGAACTACAACACAGGCGGGTTCTTTAACGGGTTGGGCGCCAACCAAACGGTGAACCCAACTACCATTTCACTTGGGGCCAACCTTGGAACCCTTCAAGTCACCGATAGCAGCGGCAATGCCGCAGTGGTCAGTTCCTCAGCGAATCTGCTCACCGGCACCATGCGCAATTACGTCAGTGCGACCACTAACGGGAATACCACCGGAACGGCCTTCACGGAACTGGCTGATACGCTGTATTTCAACTATACCGGTCTGGTCACGATGACGATTCACATGAGCGGCAGCATGTCAGCCCCGAACCTTCTTCCCGGCACCAGCGGTACGTCATCGTACTCATGGTTTCTTGGCGCCGCGGCAGCCAGTTATACCGGCAGCGAGTCATCGAACGGCACAACGCTGGTGCCGACTTTCGGTCCTGGCGGCGTTTATCCCACGACCCCGATTGGTTGGGCAAATAATGATACCTCCTACTCCTACATCAACCAGAGCGCGACGGGTTTCGATTTCACCGGCACAACCAACGTGACAGCCGGAAATGCCACGGCCATCAATCTGTTGTTCTCGACCACTTGTGGGGCCGGTATGATCTGCGACTACCGGAATACGGCAACTGTCACTCTTTCAATGCCCACCGGCGGCGCCTTCAGCTCCGATTCCGGCGTCTTTCTCACTGGAGGCGCCTCGACCCCCGAACCCATCACATGGGCCATGACCGCGGCAGGCTTGATCGCAATCGGCATCCGGCGCCGCGTGCGGAGGTAACGGCTTCAATGACCCTGCTATCCTCGATCGCGCATTCGGTATACTGGCGGTTTACCCGTCTTGAGGACCGGAGCGCGATCCATGGAGCCATCGGAAACAGCAGGAGACGTGACGCAATTACTGCGGCAATGGGGCGCGGACGAGCGCAATGTGCCGCCCGATCTGCTGGAACTCACCTATACGCGATTGCATCGGATGGCCGGCTCGCTCATGCGGCGCGAACGCGCGGGCCACACGCTGCAACCCACTGCCCTGGTGAACGAACTGTATTTGCGCCTGGCGGCGGGCGACTACGATGGCTGGAAGACGCGCGAGCATTTCTACAGCTTCTGCGCCCGTGCCATGCGCTGGATTCTGACCGACCACGCCAAGGGCCGGCTGCGCGAGAAACGCAGTCTCGATCTGCAGTTGCCGCTCAGCGACGACATCCCCTGGCTGGGCGCGCGAGACAGCGACATTATCGATCTCGACCTGGCGCTCTCCAAGCTGGAGGCGCTGGATGCGCGCAAGTCCAATGTGCTGGAGCTTCGCGTTTATCTTGGTTGCACGGCCGGAGAGACGGCGCGCATCCTTGGCGTATCGAAACCCACGGTGGATCGCGATCTCACCATGGCCCGTGCCTGGCTGTGCAGGGAACTGCGGCAGGACGAAGAGGGCTTCCATGACTCCGAGGCAAAGCTCTGACAATTCGAGCCAATGGATAACCATTGAAACGTTGTTTCATGAGGCACTGGCGTGCGAAGACCGCTCGCCTGCGGACTACGTCGATGCGCAGCAGGGCATCAGTGCGGCAGTCCGCGCGGAAGTGAAATCGTTGCTTGCGGCTTTAGAAAAGGACCGCGATCTTTCGCAATCAGAGCGGGCTGGCGGCGAAGCCCAGCCCACAGTCAGACTGCCCGAACGCTTCGGTCCTTATCGCCCACAGCGCCTGCTCGGCCGCGGCGGCATGGGCGTGGTCTATCTTGCCACCCGCGACGACGGCCAGTTTGACCAGGTAGTGGCGGTGAAAACGATTCTTTCGTCGTTTGCCGATAGCGAATTTCTGCGCCGCTTTCGCACGGAGCGCCAGTTGCTGGCTTCGCTCAACCATCCGCACATTACGCGCCTGCTCGATGGGGGAGTAGCGGCTTCGGGCGAACCATACCTTGTCACGGAATACGTGGAAGGCGAAGCCATCGACTGTTACTGTGACCATCATCTGCTCGACATAAGGGCGCGCCTGCGGCTGTTCACGCAGGTATGCGACGCGGTGGGCTACGCGCACCGCAATCTCATCTTGCATCGCGATCTGAAGCCCTCAAACATCATGGTGAACGGCGAAGGCATTGTGAAGCTGCTTGACTTTGGGACGGCTGCATTGATGGATGGCCCGGAAGGCGGCAGCATCACGCGCACACCCCTGCTCACGCCACGTTACGCCAGCCCCGAGCAGTTGCGCGGCGAACGCGCCAGCATCGCAGCCGACGTCTATTCGTTGGGCGTAGTGCTCTATGAATTGCTTGCCGGTACGGCTCCTTTTGGAACGCAGATATCGGTTGTCAGCGAGGTGAGCCGCGCTTGTGGCGATACCAGTCCGAAACTGCTTTCAGCCGGCGTAACTGAGGAGGCCGCGACTGCGCGCGCGACATCGGGCGAACGTTTGCGCCGTCAACTGGAGGGCGACCTGGAAGCCATTGTTGGAAAGGCTTTGGAAGGTAGGGACCAGGCGCGGTACCAGTCCGTGGCTGACATGGCTGCCGACATCGGGCGTTATCTGGACGGCAACCCCGTCCTGGCGCGTCCGCAGACAGCCGGGTATCGCTTAAGCAAGTTTCTGCGGCGCCACTGGTTGCCGGTAGCCACGGCGGCAGTGGTTGTGGCCGGTCTTTCGGCATCGGCGATCATCGCTTACCACCAGGCCGCGCTGACGCGAACCGAAGCGGCGAAAACGGAAAAGCTGAACGAGTTCCTGTCTGAGATGCTTGGGTCGAGCAGCGGGAGCAAATTCGATCCGGAGCGGTTCACCGTGGCCCAAATGCTCGACGCCGCCGAGCAGCGCCTGCAGCAACGCTGGAACTCCGATCCGCTGCTCGAAGCCACGCTTCGGCGCAGTTTGGGCGAAAGCTATTCCGCTATCGACCGCCGTCAAAAGGCCAAAGATCAACTGCAACGCGCATTGGAGATCTTCGAGCGGTATGGCGAACACCAGGAGGCTGCCCGCGTCTTGCAGGCGTTGGAAGTGAATGCCATGCAGGACGCCCGTTATAACGATGCGCTGGCGCTGCTCGACCGCGCCATGGTTCATCTCAATGCGCTGGGCTCGCGCGCCAAGCCTGCCCACGTATTCGGCGTCAAGTATCTCTATGCCCGCCTGCTGGGTACTTTCCTGCAAACGCGCAAGACGGAAGCGCAATCCATGCTCGTTGAGATTATTGCGCTGGCCCGCCGCGACAGCTCGATTTCAAGAGTAAGTCTGGCTGCGGCGATGAATGATCTGGGCGGGTTGTTGCTCGGTCAAGGGAAGACAACGGAAGCGGAGGCGCTATTTCAAGAGGCGCTAACCACCGGGCGCAAGGAGGCTCCAGGCGGGCGTTGGGAATCAAACGCCCTGTTCTGGCTGCAATTGATCAAATCCAGGCAGGAACAATATCCGCAGGCTGCGGAGTTCGCGCGCCAGCGGTTTGAAGTTCTGAACAAACTGCTTTCCTCAAACAACATCGACCTCCAAGTGGTCAAAGCAGATTGGGCTCGATATCGCTCTCTGAGTGGCGAATTGGTGCAGGCCGAACAGCAGATCGCCGAGGCAATGCCCATCATCCACAAGAGCCTGCCCGTTCCCTCTTTTTCCGCCTGGAGCGCCTATCGCGCCGCTGCGACGGTGATGTGCCAGGCAGGGCGGTTGAAAGAAGCGGAAGACTACGCGCGCGAAGCCCTGGCCGCCGTTGATGCGGCACACCTTGCGGAACTGGATTCGCGGCGTGCCGAATCGCTAATGGGACTCGGTGTTGTGCTTCAGAAGCAGAACCGGTTTGGCGAAGCGCGCACAGCGCTGGAACTTTCGGCGCAAATTTACTCGCAATGCGGACCGGCCTATGTCAATGCGGAAAAGCGTGTACGCAAGTTGCTCGGCGCCGCCGTTATCAATCGCCGGCCCCGTCCGTCAACGCACGCCGCAGCCAGTCTTCTCCCAATGAAAGATCCCTTTTTATGGTAGCGAGCGGGCTGGAAAGTTCCGCCGCGCGCGTGGCCGAGCCGGCTCTGCAAAAGGCGGAGCGCGAAATCTGGTGCGATGTGCTGGAGATGACGGAGGTGCCGGTAAGGGGAATATTCTATCGAGCTTGCAGGGGGACAATCCGGGTTGTATACCCGTGGCGCAGTTCAAATCGTAGGGTGCCCAACGCTTGGACGGTTACGGCGCCGGTTTCCAATTCGGATCGCCTGAGCCGGTTGGCTCCGAGACCGGCTCTACGCCGCGTTCCTTCATCACTTGATGAAATGCGGCGATGGTATCCGGAGATGGCTTGAAATTTCCGAAGCGGTAACCCTCCGCGATGCGCAGTGGCGTCCAGCCAAACCGGTTCTTCTTGTTCCAGATCTTGATATCCGCGCCATGGGCAGCCAAAAACAAAACCGCCTTCGGATGATTTTTATAGGCAGCGGCATGCATGGCGGTTTCGCCATTGTTGTCCACCGCGTCTATCTTCGCACCGTGATCCATCGCGACCTGCAACGCTTCCAGCACTTCGCTTTCCGTGCCTGCATCTTCACCCGGTGAGCGCGTTCCAAGGCCAGCCACTGCCATCAATGGCGTGGAGTTGTCCTCATTCGGAATCGTTGCATCGGCGCCCAATGATTTGAGCAACTGCATCAACTCGGCATCGGATGTCTTCGCTGCAAGAAAGTACGCGGTTGCGCCGTTGGTGTTCAAGCTGGTTAATCCAAGATTCACTTTCTTCGTCATGCGCAGATTGATGTTTGCGCCCTTGGCAATCAGCTTGCGTACGAATTCCAGGCTGGTCATGTTTCCCGAGCCGTCGGGAGGCGGATCGTTGTCGCCCACTCCCGGCTTGCGAACATTCGTCACCACATGAAGAGCCGAATAGCCCGGCCCAATCGCGTTCGGGTCGGCACCCTTATCAAGAATGAAAGATGCCAGCTCATAGTGCCCATTCGCCGCGGCTAGAATCAAAGCGCTAGTGCCGGCCTTGGGTGCCGCGGCGATGCGGCCTTTTCCGCTCGTCGCAACCACTGTCTCGTTTACATCCGCGCCCGCTTTCAGCAGCGCCGCAACTGCTTCCTTGCGGCCTTCGCGCACCGCGAACAACAGCGGTGTATAGCCAGACGAAAGCTTCGCATGCAGATCAGCGCCTGCTTTCAACAGCAGTTCGATCACGGCGACGTTGCCTTCGGCCGCAGCCCACATCAGTGCGGTCTGGCCGCGGCTGGTTTCCTTCTCTTCTACTTTCGCGCCGTGTTCGAGCAGCACTTTTACTGCTTCGGCCATGCCTGTTCGCGATGCCGTCATCAAGGCCGTTTCGCCGCCTGGCAAGGCACTGTTGGCATCTCCGCCGGCTTTGAGCAACAGGGCAATCATTTTCGCGCTGCCGTTTGTGCAGGCGAGTGAAAGCGGTGTGACGCCATATCGATTCGCGGAGCTTACGTTCGCCTTTGCCGTTAGCAATGCCTGCGCCATCTTCGCATCGTCATGGTAGGCCGCCCAGTGCAGTGCCGTTGTTCCATCGGCCTGTGCGGCGTTCACGTCGGCGTGCTTGTTGATTAGCAGTTGCACCCCAGCGGCGTCGGGCTTCTGCGCCGCATCCGCCAATGGCGACTGGCGCGCGCCATCCGCCCAGCCACTTGCGGCCATCGCAACTACAGCTAGAAAGTACGTCCTCATTACAGTGCGAGCGGCTCGGCCAGTTCCTGAATCTTGCCTTTGCTATCGGCGAAGCGATCGATCTTCACTCCCACGCGGTCGAGCAGTGTGAGATGCAAATTCGCCAGCGGAGTCGGTTCGGCGTACCGCACAATGCCTCCGCCTTTGAAGCGGCCAGCTCCGCCGGCGACGATTGTCGGCAGGTTTACGTGATCGTGCAGATCGGGGTTGCCCATGCCGCTGCCGTAAAGATATAGAGAGTGATCAAGCAGCGTGCCATTGCCTTCCTTGGTCGCCTTCATCTTTTCCAGGAAGTACGCGAACAGCGAGACGTGGAAGGCATTCACCTTCGCCAGTCGCGCCATCTTTTCAGGATCGTTGCGATGATGTGTCAGCGGATGGTGCGGGTCTGACACGCCGATTTCCGGATACGTGCGCGTGCTGGTTTCGCGCGCCAGTTGGAATGTCACCACTCGTGTTACGTCGCCCTGGAAGGCCAGCACCTGCAGATCGAACATCAATTTGGCGTGATCGGCATAGGATGCGGGCACGCCCACTGGGCGGTCCAGATCGGGCATGTGCGAATCCGCGGCGGCCGCTTCGGCGCGTTGGATGCGGCGCTCCACTTCGCGCACGCTGTCCAGATACTGCGCCACGCGATTGCGGTCTTCAGGTCCCAGCTTGCCGCGCAGGCGAGAGATGTCTTCGCTCACCCAGTCGAGCAGGCTCGCATCTTTTTTCAACTCAGCTCGGCGTTCGGCAGTGCTGCCGCCATCGCCGAACAATCGTTCGAAGGCAATGCGCGGATGGGCTTCCGAGGGCAGCGGCGTGGTGGGCGACGACCAGGACAAATTGTTTTGATAGACGCAGGCGTAGCCGTTATCGCACTGGCCGACGGTGGTCAGCAGGTCCATGGCGAGTTCGATGGAGGGCAGCCGCGTACTCTGTCCGATCTGTTTGGCGGCGATCTGGTCAGCCGTGGTCGCCAGTTCGTAGTCGGAGCTTTCGGTCCATTTCGAAGTGGCCGCGCTGAGGAACGCCGCGTTCGATGTCGCGTGCGTGCCGGGGTACGCATTGCGCAATTCCATGTTGGTGAGCACCGTCACCTGATCAAGCACGGGGGCAAGCGATTTTAGAATCGGCGATAGTTCGCTGATCTTGCCGTTGCCCTGCGGCGTCCATTGGCCCTGATTTGCGCCCATTGGGATGTACACATATCCCAGGCGGCGGACGGGATTGGCAGGTGTAGCCGCCAGCGCGGTCATCGATGGAATCATCGCGTCGAGCAGCGGCAGCGCCAACGATGCGCCCAACCCACGCAGAACTGTGCGGCGCGGTAGCGCCTTCTTCGAAACGATCATTGTGACCTCCTCATCTGAAACGGTTCACTGCTGGCAATTCCGTCGATAAACGACGAAAAGGTATATCCTTTTATTTTCGCACCGCTGGTGATCTTGCGGATGGCCGGTGCATCGTAGTATTCCACGCCGCGGCCGAGCGCGTAGGTGAGCAGCTTTTCTGCCAGCGTTTGGGCGAACAGATCGGGCCGGTCAAGCAGTGCTTTTTGCAGGCCATCGGCGCCGTTGAATTTGCGCCCATCGGGTAGCCCGCCCGCGGTGTCGAGATGTTTGCCTTCCTCAGCCACGCGCCAGCGGCCCACTGCGTCGTAGTTTTCCAGCGAGAAGCCTACCGGGTCCATCAATTGGTGGCAACCGGAACACGCGGGATTTGCGCGATGCTCTGCCATGCGTTCGCGCATGGAAAGAAACTTCGCGCCGCTTGCATTTTCACGCAGCGCCGGAACCATCGCGGGCGGCGGGGGAGGGGCAGTGCCCAGCAGGTTTTCCAAAATCCACTTGCCGCGAATCACGGGCGATGTGCGCGTGGCATACGAGGTCACCATCAGTATGCTGCCCTGGCGCAGCAAGCCGCCGCGTGTTTCGTTGCCATCCAGTTCCACGCGCCGGAAACGGCTGCCGTAGATGTTCGGGATGCCGTAGTGCTTGGCCAGACGTTCATTCAAGAACGTGAATTTGGCGCTCAACAGATCGAGCACGCTGTGGTCTTCACGCACCACCGTCTCAAACAACATTTCTGTTTCCGTGCGGAAGGCCTGCCGCAGATTGTCGTCGAAATCGGGGAAGCCACGCATGTCGGGCGTGATGGCGGCGAGACTGCGCAGTCGCAGCCACTGGCCTGCGAAGTTCGTGCCCAGCGCTTTCGATTTCGGATCGGCCAACATGCGCCGCACCTGCGCTTGCATGACTGCGGGCGTGCGCAGTTTGCCGCTTGTGGCGGCGGCGAGCAACGGCTCGTCAGGGATGCTGCTCCAAAGGAAAAACGACAATCGCGTGGCGAGTTCGAGATCACTGATGCGATAGGCCTCGCCTGCCGCAAGTCCCGCCGGATCGCGCTCCACACGGAACAAAAACTCTGGACTTACCAGCACCGACGCTACTGCCATTTCCACGCCGTGATCGAAGCCTTCGTGCTTGGCTTCGCGGAAGAACTTCATCGGTGCGCGCAGGTCTTCGTCGTTCACGGGACGCCTGTACGCCAGTCGCATCACTCGCGACAGAATCTGTTTCGCGCAGGCATCTTCATTGCCAGGCGCAGGTTTGCAGACGAAAAGTTTGCGCCGGCTCGGCGTATCGCCGGGGCCTTTCACATCGTACGGGCCATTTACGGTCAAGGTATAAACCGCTGGTGTGATCCGCGGATGACGGTCCATATTGAAGTGCGCCTGGTAGGGCTGGCGCTCCGTTTCAAGCAAGGTGGAAGGCATCTTTGGAAATGCTGCAGCCACAATATGCGGCCCCGCTTTTACCGCCAGCCGCACGTTCAATTTCTGGTCCACGCTGGCGTGATCGCTGCGGTCGGTGGGTGGCGCTACTTTGAACAACTTGACGCGCTCGCCGTCAATCAGCACTTCCACGTCGTGCGGTTTGCTCAGGCCCTCCACGTGTTCGTTGCGGTCGCGCGCCAACCGCACCTGAATTTCGTATTCTGCATCGAGCGGAAAGTAGTAGCGCACAAACGTTCCGCCGCGTGTGCCCAGCGGCAGTTGGTTCATGTGCTCTTCCTGCGTCAGATCGGGAGGAAGCTGCACCGTATCGCCTCCAACCGAGCGCGGAGGGATTCCAACCACAAGGCGGCTTATCTTTTTCGCCGCGCCAACATAACGTTCCAATAATGCAGGCGATAGATCGGTCACCGTCACATTGTCGAAGCCATGGCCCGACTCATCGGCCGGCAGCAGCGCCGCAACGTCCACCTCGACAGCCAGCAAATCACGAATTGTGTTCTGATATTCGCTACGATTCATGCGACGGAATGTATCGACTCGGCCAGGGTTGGGCTTTACTCGCGCTGCCGCATCCAGGCTTGCTTCCAGCGATGCGCTGACGGCCTCGTAGGTTTTTTCGTCAGGCCGTGGCAAACCGATCGGCGGCATGTAGCGTGCCCGCATGCGCCGCACAACTTTTTCCCACTGCTCTGCATGGCGGCTAACATCGTCAGACAGCAGCGAATCGATTGCGAAACCACCCGCTTTGTTTTTCGCATTATGGCAGGCGACACAAAACTTCTGTAATGTTTCAGGAGCAGGCGCGGCCGCCGCATGCACCGAAGGCGCTGCTAACAGGGCAAAAAGCGCAAAAGACTCCCAACGCGGGCGCAAAATCATGATTCAGTAACTATATAGAAACAGCGTCGCCAATAGCAACCGGGCTCTGTTACACGGGATAATAAAACATGTCTTCGCCCGCGCCGCGCAACGCCTTCTGGCAAATCCTAGTCCGGCTGGATCACGGTTCCTTCACGCCGTGGCTGGCGCTGCGCAACTCTATCGGTGTGGCTTTGCCACTGATCGCCGGAGCCGCACTCGGGCAGGCGCCCTCAGCGCTGCCTATGTGCACTGGCGCGCTGAACGTGTCGTTCAGCGATAGCTCGGATCCTTACTTTCTTCGCGCTCGCCGCATGATGGCCGCTACAGCGTTGGTCGGTGGGGCTGTATTCATCGGCATGTGGCTCGGAGCGAACTTCGCTTTTGCCGTTGTGCTTGCCGCGTGCTGGGCATTTGCCGCGGGTATGCTGGTTTCCGTCAGCCCCGCGGCGGCTGATTTAGGGCTGGTCAGCCTGGTAACGCTTATCGTCTTTTCCGCCTCGCCGATGCCCGTCGAGCGAGCCTTCTACGCGGGCCTCACGGCTGTTGCCGGCGGCCTGTTGCAAATGGTTTTGTCGCTTGCCCCATGGCCGCTGCGCCGCTATGAGCCGGAGCGGCGCATACTGCGCGAACTGTTCCTGGAGCTCTCCACCACCGCCGCCACGCCGGCCACCGGTATCATCGATGCCTCCGAGCCGCCGCCGGCCAGCGGTCAGATCACGCAAGCGCAGATTGCGCTTGCACCACTGACGCAAGCCAACTATGTGGAGGCCGAGCGATATCTCATCATCCTCAACCAGGCCGAGCGCATGCGCCTCAGTCTGCTCACGCTCCGCCGTCTGCGCGCACGCATACGACGCGAGAATCCGAATGCGTGCGAACCGCCTCTGATTGACCGCTTTTTCGAGATTTACTCACGTATGCTGACCGAAGTCTCGGATTCGATTCTCAAACTGACTGCGATTGCCGGCGCAGCAGCAGGGCTGCTTCAATTGGCAGAAATCGCCGAAGAGATGCGCTCCAAGAAGGGCATGGCGATCGATGCCCGGATTCAGATGGACGCATTGATCGGCCAGCTGCGTGCTACCGTCGAGTTGGTTTCTTCGTCCACCCCGGCGGGCGTCGATGAATTCCTTCGTCGCGAATCGAAGCAGCCGTGGAACCTCCGAATTATTGGTGTCTTCGCCACGCTGCGCGCCAACGTCTCGTTGCAATCGGCGGTTTGCCGCCATGCAATTCGACTGTCTGCGTGCATCGCAATTGCGGAGATGGTTGGCCGCGGCTTTGGACTCTCGCGTCCTTATTGGCTGCCCATGACCGTAGCGATTGTGCTGAAGCCCGACTTTGCGTCCACCTTCACTCGTGGCGTGCTGCGCTTGATCGGTACGTTCACGGGTCTCGCCATCGCAACGGTGATCTTTCACTTTCTGCCCATGCCTATCCCAGCGCAGATCGGATTCGTGGCTGCATCTATGTTTGTAATGCGCTGCTTTGGCCCGGCGAATTATGGAATCTTTGTGACTGGCGTTTCCAGTCTGATCGTCTTTCTTTTCGCGCTCAGCGGGTTTTCGCCTAGCGATGTTGTAGCGGCACGCGCGGAAAACACCATCGCCGGTGGAGCCATCGCACTGGCCGCATATTGGTTCTGGCCCACTTGGGAACGCACGCAGACACCGGAATTGCTGGCCCATCTTCTTGATTGTTACCGCCAGTATTTCCGGGTCGTGCGAGAGCGGTTCTCGCAGCCTGAAGTGGGCAGCGCATCGGATCTCAATACGCCGCGTCTCGCTTCGCGCCTGGCCCGCTCGAACATGGAAGCCTCGATGGAAAAGCTGTCTGCCGAGCCGGGCGTACTGCCGGAGTCGCTTCAAATTCTGCAGTCGATTCTGGCCACCTCGCATCGCCTTGCGCATTCGTTGATGGCGCTTGAGGCGGGGCTGAACTCCGGCCAGCCGGCGGTGCATCGCGAGCCCTTTATCGCCTTCGCCAACGATGTGGAGCTGACGCTGTTCTATCTGACCGGCTCGTTGCGCGGATCGCCCATCGAAGTACAGAAATTGCCCGATCTGCGCGAAGATCACTACTCGCTGTGCCGCGCCACTGGCAGCGGAGGATCTCCATCGCAACTGGTGATTGTGGAAACAGACCGCATCACCAACAGCATCAACACGCTCACCATGGAACTGGCGAAATGGATGGAACTGGAGAAGCGGCGATAGCGTTACGCCGCTGTCAACAGGCCGTTTCGTTCGAGCAATGCGTTCACGTCCGGATCGCGCCCCATAAAGCTGCGATACAAATCGGCCGGATCTTCCGAGTCGCCTTTGGCCAGGATCTTCGCGCGGAACTCTCCGCCCACTTCCGCTGAAAAAATGCCTTGCTTGCGGAAACGCGTGAAGGCATCGGCATCCAGTACCTCGGCCCACTTGTACGAATAATAACCGGAGGCATAGGCGACAGGACTTGCAAAAAGATGCGTGAACGCCAACACCATGGCATGATCGTCCGGCAATGTGGCTGCGGAGAACTGCTGCAGAATGGCACGTGAATAGGCCACCAGATCGCCATCGCGTGCGGGGTTATAGTTCATGTGCATCGCGAAATCGACGAAGCCAAAGCTCAACTGGCGCATCTGCGCATTCGCTGAACGGAAGGTTTTCGCCCGGCGCATCTTTTCAAACAAATCATCTGGAATGGTCGCGCCGGTCTCATAATGGCGGGCGAACAAATCAAGGGCTTCGCGCTCCCAGCACCAGTTTTCCATGATCTGCGATGGCAATTCCACAAAGTCCCACGCCACGCTGGTGCCCGCAAGGCTGCGCACTTCCACATTGCTCAGGCAATGATGCAACAGATGGCCGAACTCATGGAATATAGTTTCCACGTCGCGGTGCGTCAGTAGTGCGGGCTTGTCGCCAATCGGGGGCGTCAGGTTGCCGCAGATCAATCCAAGATGCGGCGGGCCGGTTAAAAACGCATCCATCCAGGCGCCGCCGCGCTTGGTTTCGCGCGGGAAGAAATCGGAGTAAAAGCTGCCCAGTTGAGCGCCGCTTGCATCGCGTATTTCGTAAAACTTCGTGTCCGGATGCCACACCGCCACGCTTGGCTTTTCGCGAACCTCAATTTGAAAAATGCGTTCAACCAGAGAGAACATTCCGCTCAACACTCGCTCCATGGGGAAGTACGGGCGCAGCACTTCCTCGTCGAAGTCATACAACTTCACGCGCATTTTCTCGGAGTAATAACCGATGTCCCACGGCTGAAGCGGTGCGGCATCCGGGCCTTCCAATTCGCGCCGGAAGGCCGCCAATTGGGCGTTTTCGATTTCGAAATGGGCCACCGTCTTTTGTTTCAGATCTTCCAGAAAGTGAAGCGCCGTTGCACCGTCGTGCGCCATGCGATCTTCCAGCACCAGATTGGCGAAGTTGGGGAAGCCCAGCAGTTTTGCTTTTGCATCGCGCAGCTCCAGGATGCGGGTGGCGATGGCGTGGTTGTCTTTTTCTCCGCGCGAACCGCGCGCGTTGAATTCGCGATATAGCTTCTCGCGCACGCTGGCGTCATCCAGGTACGTCATCACGGCCAAATAACTTGGCGCTTGCAGTGTGAAACGCCAGCCCTCGATATTCTTTTGCTTTGCGTTCTCGCGAGCGCCTGCCTTTGCGGAATCCGGTAGTCCGGCAAGCTTGCTCTCATCGGTGATTACCAGTTCGAAGGCGTTGGTGGCGTCCAGAACATTTTCAGAAAATTTCGTCGTTTGCTGAACCAGTTCGACATCCAGCGCTTCCAACTGTTTTTTCGCTTCGCCTTCCAGATCCGCGCCGTGACGCCGGAATGAGTCCACCGTCTTTTTCAAGTAGCGGCGCTTTGGTCCAGTCAGAGCCGCGGCGTCCGCCGTAGCTGCGTACTGTTTCACGGCCTTCCACAAGCCAGCGTGCAGCGGAATGCCGGAATAGAATGCTCCGATCGCCGGCTGCACGGCATTGTGCGCCGCACGAAATGCCGGCGTTGTGGCCACGGCCTCTATGTGACGCACGGTCGCAGCGGCCCGGTCGAGGTTCGCCGTGGCGCAGTCCAACTCATCCATGGTGTTGCTGTACGTGCGATCACCATGGAACGATGCGATCGCGTCCAGTTTTGCTTGCGCTTCGCCAATCAATTGTGTGATTGCTGGTTCTACGTGTTCTGCGGATATTCGATCGAAAGGTATTTCGAATTTCGTATCCAGTAGGGGATTCATTTCGGACATTACTACTAGGTTAACTAAAATCGGAGGCTGGCATCGTACTGCCCTCACGGGCTCGCATCAACGAGGCCCCCGTAGCAATGCGGATAGAACCTGGGTGGGCCCTGTGAACCGCTCCCTTACGGTCGCGGCTCGGTGCGAAGATGCCTGCTGCTCACCGAGTCGCGACCGTGAGGGAGCGATTCACTCGGTTTGCTTTAGATCACTTCAAGAAACCACTCCGGCTGTGGCCTGTCGCACTGAGCTCATCGTTCAACGGATCGTCGATTGCCAGCACTTGCCGTTGCTCCGCAGTCAAGATCTTCAACGTCTCCGCCCCCAATAATTTCTTCTGGTACTGCTGCTGGGGTTTGTCATGCCGCGTATAGAAACCATGCAGCGCCCGCCGCGGATGGGCGGTCCGGTTCGCTGTTCCACCGTGCCATGCGTGCGCGTTCATTACCACAACATCGCCCGCCTTGCCGGTGACCAGAATCTGATCGGGATGCGGGGCCTGCGGGTCGGCCATCACCTCCTGCGGAAGTTTTCGCCAATGGTGTGAGCCCGGCACAACGCGCGTGGCGCCGTTTTCGGAAGTGAAATCGTTCAGCATCCACACTGTATTCGCAACCCAGAAGCCCTTCTCGTCGGCGATGCCTCCGGTGTCGCAGTGTAGCGGTTGCGCGTCTGCGCTAAACGGATTGGTCGACCGGGCATTCAGGCTGCTCAGCTTGAATGGATTCTGAATGATCTCGCCGATGGCGGCCAGAATTTCCGGCATGACTACAATGCGCCGGAATACGTCGCCCTTGTCGCAAAGATTGGCCAACCGCCGCGCGCCCGGCTCCATGCGGAACTCCGCGCCTGCGTTTTCACCTTCCGCTTCCCATAGGGCTTCGGCCGAATCGCGCAATTCGCTCAACAGCCGAGAATTCATAAATCCACGCAAGATGAGGTACCCTTGAACGTAGAGAGGGTTATTTTCCGTCGCCGGCATAACCGCCATTATACTGCCCGTTGCAACTCGCCGATGAACTTTCAACGCATTCTGATTCGTGCAACCAACTGGGTGGGTGACGCCGTCATGTGCGTCCCCGCTATGGAAGCCATCCGTGCGCGTTTCCCGCGGTCTCACATCGCTGTGCTGGCCCGTCCATGGGTGGCTGGATTGTATGGCCCGGAGTTGGTGGACGAAGTGATTCCGTATGAGGCTGCTCGCGGTTGGAAGGACTTGCGTGCCAAGTGGCGCATCGCATCTCAATTGCGCGCCCGGAAATTCGACTGCGTCATTCTGCTGCAGAACGCCTTTGAAGCCGCGGTAATTGTGTGGGCCGCGGGAATCCCTTGCCGCATCGGCTACAACCGCGACGGGCGAGGGCTGTTTCTGAGCAAGCCAATCGCGGTTCCGCGCAAGACCGAGATACATCGTCACGAACGCTTCTACTATTTGGAACTGCTGCGCCGTGCCGGCATCATTGATGCGATTCCGCCGGTGAATTTTATTCGCCTGCGTTCCGCCGACAGGCACTTTCAGGTAGGCTTCCGGCGGCTTACGCAATTGGGATTTCAAGGCGACGTGGTCGGCATCTCTCCTGGAGCGGCCTATGGGGGCGCCAAACGGTGGTTGCCGGAACACTTTGCCGAAGCATCCGCTGAACTGGCGCGCAAGCTCAGCGCCGGAGTGGCCGTGTTCGGCTCCACTGATGAGCGTGAACTGTGCGCGGGAGTGGCAGCGAGACTGGAAGAGCAGGGTATTGAGGTGCGCAATCTTGCCGGCGAGACATCACTCGCGGAGTTCATCGATTTGGCTGCGGCGTGCTGCGTCTTCCTCACCAACGATTCCGGCGCCATGCATATCTCCTCCGCGCTTGGCGTGCCCACCGTTGCTATTTTTGGCGCCACCGATGACGTTGGCACCGGACCCACCGGCCCGCTCGCCCGCGTGGTGCGCGAAAATGTGGATTGCAGTCCGTGCCTGTTGCGGGAATGCCCCATCGATCACCGCTGCATGACTCGCGTCTCGGCGGCGCGCGTCTCCTCGGTTGCACTGGAATTGATAAAGTTGAAAACCTGAAAAGATGGACACTCGAAGCAAAATCATTAGCGCCGCTGAAGCCGCGCAGCTGAAATACGCGAGTCTGGTGCATGGTTATTTCGATCCGCTCACCGCGGACCACGTGCGCCGCTTGCAAGAACTTGCGGCAGAAGGCCCGATCACCATCCTGCTTGATTCGCCGCAAGCCCCGCTGCTGCCGGCCGGCGCGCGCGCTGAACTGCTCGCTGCGCTGAATACCGTGAAACAGGTGATCATCGCCGATGAAACGCAAATCAACGCGGCGTCGGTCATCGATGAACGCACAAGCGATCTTCTGCGCACAGAACAGCTGATGGCGCACGTGAAGCAAAGACAGAATGCCGCACGCGACTGAGCGAATCCTGATCGTGAAACTTTCCGCCATGGGTGACATCTTCCATGCTTTACCCGCCGTCTCCGCGCTAAAGAAACGTTTTCCCAACGCACGCATCAGCTGGCTGGTGAAACGGAAATGGGCTGTTTTGCTCGACGGCAATCCGAACGTGGATGAGATCGTTCCATTCGAACGCAAGGGGCTGGCTTCGTTTTTCGACGCACGCCGTGCGCTGCGCGAGCGTCGCTTTGATCTCGCCATGGATTTTCAAGGGCTCATCCAATCGGCGCTGCTTGCCCGCCTTACGGGCGCCCGTCAGATCTTCGGCTTCGAACCCAGTGAGCTTCGCGAAAAGCCTGCCGCGTTGTTGTACACGCACTGCATCGCTGCGCCCTCCGCGCACATCGTGGATAAATGTCTTGATCTCGCCGCGGCAACCGGTGCGCCGCGTAGCAACGAATTCAGCATTCCGGCGGGCATGCCTGAAGGAACTCTGCCTGACGGGCCGTTTGTGCTCTGTGCGCCGCTTGCCGGCTGGGCGGCCAAGCAGTGGCCGCTGGAAAATTACGCCGCGCTCGCCCGCCGCATGAAGGTGCCTCTGGTAGTGAATGGACCGCCAGGCATGCCGGCGGTATCAGGCACGCACGCGCACATCTCAGGCATTCCCGGCCTGATTGACGCCACGCGCCGCGCCCTCGCAGTGGTCGGTATCGATAGCGGCCCGCTGCATCTGGCCGCCGCGCTTGGCAAGCCGGGCCTCGCAATCTTCGGACCTACAGATCCTGCTCGGAACGGGCCTTACGGAGGTTCCATCGAAGTGCTGCGCAGCGCTTCCGCAACAACCAGCTATCGCCGCGATCCTTTGATCGCCGCCAGCATGCGAGCCATTACGCCCGATTCCGTGTTTGAAAACTTATGCCGCGTTATCTCTTCCCGAAACCTTACGCCGATTTCGTAATGCGGCTCCGCGTCTCCAGCGGATTCCTGCTTGCCATCGTTTTTGTCTGGGGCTCCAGCCCCGATCTGCGGTCCATTGCCTATGGCGTGCCGGTCTCAATCATCGGCCTGTGGCTGCGCGGCTGGGCCGCCGGACATCTTGAAAAAAACAAGACGCTCGCCGCCAGTGGTCCTTACGCCTTCACTCGCAATCCGCTCTATCTCGGCACGCTCATTGTTGGCGTGGGCCTGGTGATTGCGGGCCGTCAATGGCTGCTTGGCGTATTGCTGGCAGCAGTCTTTCTGTTTGTATATCTGCCCGTGATGCAGAATGAAGAACAGCACCTGCGCGCCATATTCCCTGGCTATGCGGGCTATGCCGATCGCGTGCCGCTGTTGATTCCGCGCGGAAAGCGTATGCCGGTAGACACCCCGTTCCGCTGGGCTGTTTACAAAAAAAACCAGGAATATCAAGCTTCGTTTGGATTCTTGGCCGGTGTTGCGTTGCTTCTCTCAAAGGCAATCTTCGTATAGGCCACACGGAAGCCCACGCGTTCGTAGTTGCGCTGTGACTGGCTACCGGGCAACGTCGAAGCCGTGGCCAGGTCGCAGCCATGGCTTGCGGCAATAGCAATGCGTCCGCGAATCAATGCCGTTTGCAGTCCGCGGCCCCGTGCCGTTTGTCTGGTGCCATCGGCAAAAAACGTTGCCAGCCCCGATTGCACCATGTAGCCGGCTCCTGCCAGATCGTCGATCTGAAATGCCAGTGAACTTTTCGCTTCAAACAGTGTGCGGCCCACCACAATCAGTTCTTCTGGGATTTGTTCTTCGCCGTAAAAACAGCGTGCCAAGGTCAGGGCCCATTGCTCACGGTCGCGCGCAGGCGTCATCAACAATCCGCCCGTGTCCTCATGCGTGATGCGCCGCACCAGCACATTGTTGAACTCCACCGGACGGTATCCGCGCGCTGCCAGCAACTCAAGCATGGAGACATCGGCCAGCGGACAAAGGTCCACATTCGGAGACACGCCGCGATCCCAATAGAAGGCCTCCATCCGGTCGAAGTCCTCCGCTGAAACCTGGCCGTTCATGCCCATCCCGAGTGCATGCGTCAGCGGAGAGCCTGGGCCAAGCGATGCGACGCAGCCGCCTGCGATCCAGATATGGTCTGTTGTCAGCTCCGAGCTGAACAAAGCCTCAGCCGCTTCCAGTCTTCGAGCTAAAGCCAAATCGATGTGCGCTAGCAGACCCATGCGATGGCGTCCATTTGTGCAGAGTCGATCAAAATTTCCGTATGCAGATTGCGTCCTTCCTGATTCCCCGAAAAACAGCCTGAGGCTTTATCTAGTAGAGCAGATCTTCAGGTGAAAGGGTGGGGCAGGCGATTGACCTGCCCTCTCAAGCTAGCTCCATGTCCGGTCATGCGACCGGTCTGAATCCCAGTACGGAGTCGGCTCAAAAAATCCGCCCTCACCAAGATGCTGCTTCACCACTTCGTCATTCAGCGTCACTCCGAGCCCCGGTTTATCCGGCACTTTGATGTAACCCTTATCGACAATGGGCTTCTCCACACCGTTCACCAGATTGTCCCACCACGGAATATCCACGGAGTGATTTTCCAGTACAAAGAAATTCTCCGTGGCTGCTGCACAATGCACGTTCGCCATGCACGAAACCGGACTGCCGGCGAAGTGCATCGCCATCGGGACTCCGTAATCCTGAATGGTATCGCCGATCTTCTTGGTCTCAAGAATACCGCCCGATGTGGCCAGGTCGGGATGCAAAATATCCACCGCGTGATTTTTTGCCAACTCGATAAACGGCTCTTTCAGATAGATGTCCTCTCCGGTACAGAGCGGAATATCCACCGCGTCGTTGATCTTCTTAAGCAACTCAGTCTGCTGCCAGGGGATCATATCCTCAAGCCATGCCATGTTGTATTTCGTGAGCGCCTTGCCCAGCCGGATGCATGAGTTCACACCGATATGGCCGAAGTGATCCGCTGCCAACGGAATCTCCCAGCCAATCACTTCGCGCACCTGCGACACGAAGCTCGCCATCATATCGATGCCCTTTTCGGTGAGCTCCACGCCAGTGAACATGTGCTGCACATTCTGCGATTCGTACCCGCGCCCCGGGCCTCCCAGCGGTTGTGTCAACGTGCCTGGCGTTCTTGCCAGCAGTTGGATGCCGAGGTCCATTTTCAAAAACGTGAAGCCCTGCTCCTTGCGTTTACGTAGCCGCTCGGCGAACTCCTTGATGTCATAAGAAGTGTCCGTATCCGCATAACAGCGGATACGGTCGCGGAATTTTCCGCCGAGCATCTGATACACCGGAACGTTGTACGCCTTGCCGGCAAGGTCCCACAACGCCATCTCCACGCCGCACACGCCGCCGCCCTGGCGCGCGTGCCCGCCGAACTGTTTGATCTTGCGAAAGATCTTGTCGACGTTGCATGGGTTCTCGCCCTTGATCACGCGTTTCAGCATGAGGGCATAATTTTTGCTCGCCCCATCGCGCACTTCGCCAAGGCCATAGATGCCCTGGTTGGTGTCGATGCGGATAAGAGGACAGGTCATTGGAGCATCGCGCAATATAGCAATGCGCATGTCTGTTATTTTAAGATCGCTAGGTTTGGAATAAGTATTCGTATTCTGTGGTGCGGCCTCGAGGGTCTCATCGGCCCAAAAGCCCGTCGCCATCCCAGCGGCCAAGGTTGGAAAAAAACCGCGTCTGGATGATTTCATGCCTGGATTATATCGTGATACGCTTGTGGGTTCGAGTTATACTGCACTAGAAAGAGAGGAACAAATACGTGAGAGTTGGATGTTTTACCGCGCTGCTATCGCAGATGCCGCTCGATCAGGTTCTGGCAAAGTTGAAGGGCCTGAACATCAGCACAGTGGAATTGGGGACCGGAAACTATCCCGGCGATCCGCATTGCAAGCTGTCGATGCTCGACAATAAGACGGCGCTCAAGGAGTTCAAACAGAAGCTCGCCGATAACGGAGTGACCATCAGCGCACTCAGCTGCCATGGCGAACCGCTCCATCCGAACGCCGATATCGCCAAGGCCAATCAGGAGACGCAACGCAAGTCGATCCTGCTTGCCGAGAAACTGGAAGTGCCGGTCGTCATCGACTTCTCCGGATGCCCCGGCGACAGCGACACTGCCAAGTACCCCAACTGGGTCACTTCGCCTTGGCCGCCGCACTATCAGGAACTGCTCAAGTGGCAGTGGGAAAAGAAGGCCCTCCCGTTCTGGTCTAAGCGCGCGAAGTTCGCGTCTGACCACGGCGTGAAGATCGCCATCGAAATGCACCCCGGCTTCCTGGTCTACAATCCGGAAACCATGCTCCGCCTGCGCAACGAAGCTGGCCCGAGCATCGGTTGCAACTACGATCCGAGCCACATGTTCTGGCAGGGAATCGATCCCATCGCCGCCGTTCGCGTTCTGGGCGATTCGATCTTCCACGTCCATGCCAAAGACACGCAGATTTACAATGTGAACCTGCCCGGTACTGGCGTGCTCGACATGAAACTGTACACCGACGAGAAGGCCCGCTCGTGGATCTTCCGCACCTGCGGCTACGGCCACGGCGCGGAATGGTGGAAGGAATTTGTCTCCACTCTGCGCATGTATGGGTACGACTACGTGCTCTCCATTGAGCATGAGGACACCTTGATGTCGCCCGAAGAAGGACTCACCAAGGCGGCCAATTTCCTCAACGATCTGATCATCCGCGACGCTCCGAGCGCTCCGTGGTGGATCGAAAACACCAGCGCGTAGTACGGCTGTAGCTTCAACATTTGGGGTCCGGGGGCTTGCGCTTCCGGACCCCGAATTTATTTGGCCAATTTATTTAACAACTCAATCCTTGCTAAACTCACCTCAGAAAATGTTACATTGGTGAGTCCATAGCCAGGAGGGGGGTCATGCGATCTTTTCGATTGCTTGCTCTGACGTTAGGATTTGTCGGCGGGTGTGTTGCCCAGGATCCATTGCAAATGGAATCCAAGGGCGATGCTCTGGGTGCGCGTGCCGCGCTCGAAGCGATGGTGCGGCGTGTGCCATCCGATGCCACCATGCTTTCGGCCTACGCCGAATTCCTTGATCGTCATTCCGATGTAGCGACACGTGAAGCCTACGAGAAACTTCTCGATGCATTGAAGCAGGGTGGCGACAAAACTCGCATTGCCAGAACCGCACGCCGCCTGGTCATTCTTGACCTTCTGGCCGGCGACCATAATTCCGCCGTTCGCAATCTGTCCGCCTATCGTGCCGCTGGTGGAGCCGATCTCGCCGATCCGCCCCCCGTGCAACCCAAGGCCAGCTCCATTGTGGAGACACGCCCCACCATCGAGATTCCTGGGCCTATCCGCTCGTTCGCCCGCATGGCCGCGCTGTCACCTGACCTGAATCCGGAAGACCTGTTGCCGGCGCTTGGCCGCAACGTTGTTACCAATGGATTTCAGGCCGCATCCAGTAATGAATCCCTTGAGCCAACGGAATACTTGAAGCTGGTTGTGAGATACCTTTCGCAAGCGCGAGAGCTGACCAAGCTGGCCGGCGAATCAAAAACGATTAAAGTTGAGACCTGCGATTCCACCATCACCGCCGACCTGCTCAAAGTCCTTGGCTATCGCATGCGCGGCGGCTGTGGCGCTGAAGTCGTACTCGAAACCGTCAACGCATCGCGCGCGTTCCTCACCATCGATTCAGGCTTCCCGCTGGCCGAACTGGAGCAGGCCCTGCGTGCTAACCGGCCGTTCAGTTACGACTACAAGCCGACACAAGCGCCTGTGCTATACGGCGCTGATTATTGGCTATCGGCGAAAGAAAAAGCCAGCGGCGAATTTATCGACACTTTTCTTTCCGATCACTCGCTGTGCCGGATGTATCTCGGCATGTCAAAACTGGAACGCGCTACTTCCGACGCTCTTCGCAAGCAAGTCACGGTGCAGCGCATCAAAGCTTTTTCGCACGTGCTGGATTTCTTTGGCGGCATGTTCCAGCTTGGACCTGACGGCCACGCAGTCGTTCCCGGCGGCGTGAAAGCCGAAGGCGTGTGGGCCGAATTCGTCGGCGAAAAGCCGGAAAAAGGCGCGGCGTTTTTTGAAAAGCTCATCATGAAAGACGATGGCTGGGCCGCCAGTTATTTCGATGCGCTCTCGCGTGTCAACGGCGCGGTTCGCGATTATCTCACCGAGCAAAATCGTCTCAAACGGTTTTATAATGCGGTGCGCGGCAAGGTTACCAGTCCCGGTCCGGCGCGCCCCGTCTTCCGCTCCAATACGGACATGATGTTGCTCACCACGCGTCTTCGTCTGGAGCCCGATGGCAAACCGCACATCCCTGGCAACGTGGAAGTGTGGCGCAATCTGTTTGTCCATCATCCGGCAGGAAAATACGATGCGAAGCTTACTAAGGCAGCAGGCGCGTGGAAGGAAGCCGACGACGTTTTGGAAGCCCTGTTCGGCCTTTCGCGCAAGGCCGTGGAAAACGAGCCACTGAAAATCTACATGGCGCTGAGCGATCTGAACCGTCATCGCTCCAAGCCCATCCTGCCAGAAACCGCTGACCGTCTGGCCCGCGAATACCGCCTGCATGGCTCGCAGTATTCCTTGCTGAATGAAACCGGGGACCTGACCGACGAATCTATCATCGGCTATCTCGACACCATCAAAGCCATCAACGCAATCAAAGACCCTGGCCTGCGCGCCGATGCTGCTGGTATGGTGCAGGCTTTGCTTGGCCTTTGGCAGATTTTCGTTCGACAGTCGACAATCCCCTCTGCGCAAGCCAATGGCGCCTTCGCTGGAATCATCGCGCCGTACTCAAAGGTGAAAAATCTGAAGGAGCTGTTTGACGCCGGGCAATCTGGCGTTCACACACTGCTGAAAGCCACCGCGTCGCCTGAAGGCGTTTCGCCACAGGACCGCTTCATCGATCTGCTGGCCGGTGCTGCCGTCGTCGACGATACAGAGACCCAGACGCAGATGGTGCAGGAGATGATTCGCATCTTCGAGGCCCAGCGGCTCATTTCGCTGAAGAGCATTCTCGATATTGCTGGCCATCTGGAAGCGATCGGCAAGGGCGAGAAGATGAATCCGCAGCTGATCGCGCGCATGTCGTCGCGCATTAGTGAAATCCAACTGCCGCGCGCTGCGCTCTCTGGCGTCGAAAAGAACGCCTATGCCTTCGGTTACTACACAGAGAAGCATGTGGAGCAACAGCGCAAACTCAATTTGAAAGCGGTGATCGAAAAGGCTGGCGGCGATGCCGCAAAGCTCAGCGATATTCGGGGCTCGCTCGCTCCGTTCCTGCGCGACACACTGGTCGGGCTCAACTACGTGCACTATGCACCGCCCGGCGCGCAGATCCTCATCACCAATCCGCTGTTCGTGCGCAGCCACGATTTTCTTGGCCTGCAAGGCTCCGTGCAGACCTGGAAAAATACGGAAGTGTTCGGCACTGGCTGGCCATCGAGCGCCGGCGGCCGTCTGGTCGGTTCTCTCGCCGGCTTGCCCTATGCGCTTGCCGAAGCCGAACAGAACTTCTTGATTCCATCGCGCGAACAGGCGCTCATTTGGGGCGATCTGGTTCCGCAGATCATCCAGACGTCGAAGATTCCACGTTGGTGGAACGTCTCGCCGAATCAGATGCACTGGGTGGCTCTCCATCTGCGTCAGGCTGAATCGTTGATTGCCGAAGCCAGCATGGATCTCACCATTCGCAAACAGGTGCTCGATGTGCTTGCGCAATACACCTCGCCGGCGCGCGTCAGCGTCGTGAGCAAGTATCTAGCGGAAGGCCGCGTGAAAGATGCACTTGAGAACGTCACGCCTTCGGAAATGTTCGTGCTCGTTTCGTCTTTGCAATCGGCCAACAAGACTAGCGGCTTATTTGCCGAATCGATGCGCCGCATCGCTTCGGAAGACCCGAGCCATGCAAACTACGCTGCTGTTTCGCGCGCCTTTGGAAGCCCGAAGCCAACATTGACCAATAGCTACCAGCCTGAGCTGCTGGGCCTGCGCACGTTCCCCACATTGATGGGCTACTCTAGCCGTCTGATGGCTGAAAGCTGGGAGTCGAGCCTGCTCTACTATGCCGCACTCGCCGACGAAATGTACTTGCCTCCGTCGCAGTTGAACGTACTGGTGCCTGAGTGGACGCGCGCTACAGTGGAAAGAATCTTTGCCACACATCTGGAGGACTGGCCAGCCCTGTTGCGGTCACTTCGGTACGTGGGCGATGGAGTCCGGCAAAAAAATAAGAAGCAGGGTGTCGCGGCGGGGGCTGCGACGAATTGATCAGGAGGAGACCGCGGTGAAACTCACTGGAAAGCTATTTCTTATCGCACTGGCCACGTCGTTGCTGGCGATTCCCGTCTGGATGTACGCCCAGGAAAAAGAGCGGCCCACGTTCCGCGTCAAGGTCGACATGGTGGTGCTCAGCTTCACCGTTACCGACAGCAAGGGCAAGTACATCAACAACCTGAAGCCCAAGGATTTCCGCATCACGGAAGACGGCATTGTGCAGAAGCTGAATACCTTTGCTGAAGGCAACAAGCCTGTGGTGCAAGTGCTGGAAGACGGCTCCACTAAGCCACTGCTCGGCGCAACCGAAGGCGATCCCAAAGCGGGACCTGATGTGCGCTCCGATGCCTTTGTCGGCACCAACGTGTTCGTCCTCTTCGATACCAGCAATTACATGTATCGCGGTTTTGTGTACGCCTCCGATGCCATCGCCGATTTTGTCCGCGGCCTCGATCGCGCCGATTCTGTGGCCGTGTACACCTTCAGCCGAAATCTTTCGCGTCCGTCGGAATTGACGCGCGATCGCAACAACGCCATCCTCGGCCTGCGCAAAGCCGTGGCCGGCGATGATGCCGCGCTGTACAACGCGCTGCTGCTGACTCTGCGCGATGCCGCAAAGGTTCCCGGCCGCAAGGTCGTCATCGTGTTCTCGAATGGTCCTGACAACGCCAGCATGGTTGCGCCGGACGATGTGCGCGCCGTTGCCGAAGACGAAGGCATCCCGATCTACGTCATCTCAACAAGTGAAGCCAGCAAGGACGCGATCTCGGCCGGTGTCTTCAAGCGTCTATCCACTCGCACTGGCGGCAGAACGTATTTCGCCAAGACCTGGCAAAAGCAGGTGGAAGCGTTTGAATCCATCCGCGAAGATCTGGGCAACTCTTACACGGTGACCTACTATCCGCAGCCGAATCCGAACGAAGGCTTTCGAAAAGTAGGCGTTGAAATCACGACGGACGCCGCGAAGAAATACCGCATCCGAGCCCGTCCCGGCTATCGCCCCCACGGAGGCTTCTAGTAGGGCAGATTGGTAATCTGCGGGCGAGTGGCACTCGCCCAACTAACTAACTTAAGAATGAAATTCGAGCTTCCGCCCAACCATCTTCCCCCCAGCACCGCGCGCACCATGCGCGGTGGATACGCCGCTAAGGAAGAAAAAGAATCCGGCCAATGCCGTTGGTGCAGCTTGCCAGTCCCCAAACCGCGCCGCACCTTCTGTTCCGAATTCTGTGTCAACGAATGGAAGCTCCGTACAGATCCCGGCTATCTGCGCGAACAAGTGCTCGCGCGCGACAAAGGCATCTGCGCCATCTGCCGCGTGGACACACTCGCAGCCTGGCTCAACATCAAACGCGCCCGCTTCGAGCGCCGCAAACTCATGCTCATTGAATGGGGCCTGAAATCGCTCACGCGCCGCAGCCTGTGGGATGCCGATCACATCGTGCCAGTCGTCTTAGGAGGCGGTGAGTGCGACCTCGATAACATCCGCACTCTCTGCTTGAAGTGCCATCGCAAAGTAACCCTCGAACTCCGCCAGGCGCGCGCCGCGGCCCGGCAAACAAGCAATTCCAATTACTGACGCGTCATCCTTCCCGGATCCAAACTGCCGATGCCAGTGCGCGTACAGGCCTCCGTTCGCCCCCTGACGCCGCAGGCTCGGATGCGAGCGCGCCCGGTCCCATGTAGAGCGCCGGATCCGCAGCTCGCGCGCCCGCCTCCGCCGGCAGATCTGCTTCCCGATTCAGCCGCGCGTAGTTCGGGACAGCCAGAAACTTCGAGCCATCGGAAAGTTTCCCGGTGATGGCGGCGACTCCACCCAGCAGGTCGCTCCGCCACTGGGCGGCGAGCGGCGCGTCCTTCGCCAGGGACTTCGACAAATCCTGATCCACGCGCTCGCTGTTGTAAATGAGCGGGCCGTAGCGAAGCGCCACTTTACCCTGCGTCGCGGTGATTTCATTCATCGCCCTGACGCGCTGCACGACCAGCGGCAGTTCGAGCGCGATCTTGTCGCCGCTCTTCCACACGCGCGTGATCTCGGCATAGCCATTGCGTACCACAGGCTTGACGCGTGCGCCGTTGACCGCGAGCGACACCAGACCGTTCACTTCCGGCGAGGGCCGGTACAGGCGGCTGGTAGTGCGGTTGGGAATGCGCAGGCGCACCGTAAACTTGCGGCTGGCCTTGGGATTCACAGTGATCGCGATCTTGCCGCTCCAGGGATAATCGGTCTCCTGCACCATCTCAATGTCCGTGCCGGCGGCGTTCTCAATCGTCATAGTGCTGCCGATGTACAGGTTCACAAACACTCCATCGGCCGACTTGGCGTAGGCCCATGTCGGCATCATGAGCAGCGTGCGCGGAATGTTGCCCACACAGCAAGGGCACACATGCCAGGAGTTGCGCGCGGTGTTGCCGTCGAGCGGATTCGTGTAATAGAACTTGTTGCCAGTAAGGTCGACCGAGCCGAGGATCGCATTGTAGAGGGTCTCTTCGTAGTTATCGACGTAGCGCGCGTCATGATACGCCAGGTTCAGCTTCCAGTGGAAGAAGACCATGCCGCAACTCGAGCACGATTCGCAGTACGCGTTGTTGCGCAGCGAATAGTTGGGGCCGAAGCCCTCCGATGTCTCGCCGCTGCCAATGCCGCCGGTCAGATAGTATTTCTTGTTCACCGTGTTGTCCCACAGCGAGCGGACCGCGCTCTGATAATCGGGGTCGTGCGTCTCCACCGCTACGTCGGCCATAGCGGAGTAAGTGTAAGTGGCGCGCACCGCGTGCCCCACCGCTTCATACTGCTGCGTAACCGGCAAGTGGCTCTGGTCATACTCGCGGCGGTCGCGGCCCGGATTCACGGCCGTCGTATAACGGCTATCCAACAGGAACTTCGCCGTCCGAATGTAGTTGTCTCCTTTGCCGCCGCCCTCCATGTCGTTCACGAAGCGGCCAAAGCGGACCATCGCCTGCTCCATCTCCTGGTGGCCGTCGTACCAGGGCTTCTTCGATGCGGGGCCCAGGTGTTTATACCAGCAGTCAGCGAGTTTCTTCGCTGCATTGTACAAGCGCGCATCTTTCTTTTCTGTCATCAGGTAATGGTTGATGGCTGACTCCATGAAGTAGCCCGCGACGTA
>CAIRSA010000285.1 GCA_903881085.1 uncultured Acidobacteriia bacterium | reverse complement strand
CTTACAAGACCTTTCCAAATCAGCAATGTATTATAGAAAGGTTGTTGATTTATATAGGTACTGCGTTTCGGTATTTCAATACGACGGCGGCCACTGGCTAATAGGTTTGGCCGAGTTCTACTCGAAAGGCCGTGGCGTATCGAAGGATTTGGCGGAAGCGTATATGTGGCTAAAGTTAGCCAACGAATCAAATGAGGCCGATGAGGCCGAGTCTGAACTAACCTCACTCTGCGCACAAATGTCCCAAAGCGAGCTAGCCGATGGGGAAAAACGCTATCAGCAGCGTCAGCAACTGGGAGAAGAAAAGTTCAGCGAATCATGATCTTTGACAAATGGGTTCTCCTCGACACTGAAACCACAGGCTTCACCACGCCCGTTTTCGCCATTGAGTTAGCTGCACAACGCATGTGCGGCTGGCAGCCAGACGGCGAACCGTTCCGTAAATTGCTAAATCAAAACGCGGACATTCCCGCCGAGGCATCGCGCGTTCACGGTTACACGCGCGAAATTCTGGAGCGCGACGGCGAGCCGGCACATCAGGTCTATCGGGAGTTTGCCGAATACGCGGGCGACCTGCCGCTCGTCTCATTCAATCTGGAATACGATCTGGACGAAGTGTTGAAGACGGAGTGGAAGCGGCTGGGCATCGGCGCGATTGGTAGTCGTGGGTTTTGCGCCCTGCGCCTGGCGCAGCGGCTGCTCGATCCCGTGCCCGCCGGCAACTGCAAGCTACAAACGTTGCGGCAGTATTATCGCCTGCCCGAACGCGGCGCGCACACGGCGCTGGGCGACGTGCAGACGGTCGCGGACTTGATGGCGCAGGTGCTGCGCTCGATTGCCAAACATCGCGGTCTGGATACGTGGGAAAAGCTGGTGGCGTTTGCGGCGGAAGAATGGTTTCCGGCCCGCATAGCGTTTGGAAAGCACAAGGGGCGGCTGATTCAAGAGGCCCGCAAGGACGGGGAGTTGCGCGGCTGGCTGGACTGGCTGGCCAAATCTGCCAACGCCCGCAACGCGAAGATGGGTCGCTGGTATTTGCGCCAACTGGAAATGACTTCCGCGCAGCCGGACACGACCGTGTTTGCCGCGCCGGAAATCGAGCGCGAATCCAAACGCGGCGACGCAGCGCAAGTCCGATACGTCGGGCTAGTGATTTACATCAATCCAGAGTTGGAGCAATTGCGGAAACTGGTGGCAGCGGCGCGGGCGCGGTTGGCGGAGTTGGAAGTCAGTTTCACGAAAGAGAAATCGCGCGTGGATGTCATGCATGCGGTGTTGTTCCGGCAATTGTGTGAGCAATACCAGCGGCGTGACCGGCTGCGGCTCATCGTGGACTACAGGCGGAAGTTCTTGGACTCGCTTGTGCGCGGTGGCGATGAGGAAGCGGAACAGGCCGAGCAGAATTTCGAGCAAGCCAAAGCGCAAACGGACAAGGATTACGAAGAGACGGCGGCTGGCATGGCAGAAAAGAAGGAACTCACCGCCGAAGATGAGGCAGAACTGTCGCGGCTCTGGAAGAAGCTGGTGAAGCTGTATCACCCCGACCGCTTTGCCAACCAGCCCGACAAGCTGGAGGCGTATCACAAGCTGACCACCGCCATCAACCAGGCGAAGGACGCGGGCGACATCCAGACGTTGCGGGAGATTGCGGAAGACCCGCATGGCTTCATCCTGCGTCAGGGCTGGGAGACCTTGGATTTCAACGATGAGGAGGAACTTGAGCTGTTGCGGCGGCTGCATGAGACGCTGCAACTGGGGATTATCGCCGTCCTCGAATCTCTAAATCGCCTGCGGGAAAGTCCCGACTACGAGCTTTGCCAACTCAGCGAGCGGAAGCCCGGCGTGCTGGATGAACTGGCGGCGGAAATGCGAACCAGCTTGG
>CAIRSA010000284.1 GCA_903881085.1 uncultured Acidobacteriia bacterium | reverse complement strand
CTGCATCTTTCGCGGCATGGGTTGTTGGAGTTGGATGCACTGACGGTGTCGGGCGAGCCATTAGGCGACATGCTGGCGTGGATCAATCGACGGAGCTTCATCTCTGGTTCGGTGTCCTTCGATTTAACCCTGCTCATGCGTTCGCTGCGGTCTTTTGGGCTAAGGGTGTCCACTACGCAATTCTATACCTGCGTGCGACAAGGCGCAGCAACACGAATTTAAATAATCCAAATTTCAAGTCGAGAGACTATCTGTTGTCGGGTGGCTGGCCGTAAATGAAGATGGAGCGCGAGACCCAGTTCGAAATGGCGTCATCAACCCACGAATCAAGTCGGTTCGCTTCATCCAAGGGTAAGTTCAGCCACCCGGCGAATACCTGGAATCTCGCCACTTGTCAGACTCCCATACAAATCGCGTAGGTTCTCTTCCAACTCGGGCAACGTCTCGCCCTGCGTCATGTAATCGGGAAATTTCTCAAAGTAGCCAAGCCACATTCCATGGTCCGGCCAATGGACATACGGTGGGCGGTTCATGATTGGATTGTATCCCAGGAAAATTCAGGGGAAAAAGAAAGAAGATGGAGCGGGAGACCGGGTTCGAACCGGCGACATCAACCTTGGCAAGGTTGCACTCTACCAACTGAGTTACTCCCGCTCAGTGGTATAACCATTTTCTCTCAGTTGAGGCGGCGTGTCAACACCCAGCGTCCTGAATTTGCTTTGCCATTGTAACGGAACGATCATCGCCCAGTTCCATCAGCCGCTCCACAACCGCCGCGCGATCCGCCGCAGGACGGTTCTGGCTCACCTTCCATTTTCCTTCCAACCGCTGGATCTCAATCTCAATCCCCACAATCGCCCGCGTCAACCCCGCAATGTAAGAAGCCGGCGCATCGTCCACGCTCCACGGTTCGGCACTCCCCAACTCGTGGGCATCAGTCAGCTTCCGCAGGTGCGCGATCAACCGGTCCCGATCATCAATCACCCGCATTCGACCATACGCATGCACCGCCACATAATTCCACGTCGGTACAACCATCCCATGCTCCGCTTTTGATGGATACCACGACGGAGAAATGTAGTGATTCGGCCCATTGAAAATCACCAGCACATCGGCCTCCGCCGAATGCGGATTCGCCCGAGCCACATGTCCGCGCAAAGTGCCAAACGGCCCCTCCGCCGCATCGAGCAACAGCGGCACATGGCTTGCCACCATTCCCGCATCGCCATTCGTCACCACTACGGCAAAAGGATGAGCCGCCATGAACTCGTGCAAAACCGGCAATCGGTCTTCCTGAAAATGATCTGGAATGTACACGTTAGTAGAGTAACCCAACCGCAACACAAGCAGGCATCGCAAAGGGATAAGATTGTGATCATGAAGATCACGTCCGCCCTCATCGTCCTCTTCTCCACGGGTGTGTTTGCGCAAACGCCGCATCCAATTACCAACGGGTACTCGCTGCCCAACGGTTGGCAGATCACCCCCGTCGGCAAGGCGATTCCCACGGAAGACCTCATCCTAAACCTCACCGCCAGCAAAGACGAAAAGGTAGTCATCGCCCAGCACGGCGGCTTTAATCCGCACGGACTGCTGGTGATCGATGCGGTCACGCAGAAGCCCACGCAGCGCATCCCGCTCCGCTCCGCCTTCCTCGGCCTGGCCTGGTCCAACGATGGCCGCCATCTCTTCGTTTCCGGTGGTAACGCAACCGGCGCGCGCAACCAGCAGGTGGCGCCGATTTACGTCTTCGACTACGCCAACGGCAAACTCAGCGACAAGCCGACCGCCGAATGGCGCGATTCCATCCCCGGCCCGCAGGTCTACTGGACCGGCCTCGCCATGCACCCCAAAAAGAATCTGCTCTACGCAGCCAATCGCGGAGCCGACCCGGCGCGCGGCCACATCAGCGTGTTCGACACCTCCAGCGGCAAGATCGTGCAGAAAATTCCCGTCGACGTCAGCCCCTACGATCTGCAGATGAGCCCCGATGGCGCCACGCTCTACGTCAGCAACTGGGGCAGCGCGAATATTTCTGTCATCGACACCGAAACCGGTAAAGTAGCCGGCACCATCCCCACCGGCGACAACCCCAACGACATGGAACTCGACCCCGCCGGCCGCCTCTACGTCTCAAACGGCAACGCCAACACCGTAACGGTAATCGATACGAAAAAGCGTCAGGCCATCGAGACCATCAACGTCGGCCCCACCGCCCGCGCGCCGCAAGGCTCCACGCCCAACGGCCTCGCGCTCGACCGCAAGAACCAGATGCTGTTCGTCGCCAACGCCGACAACAACTGCATCGCCGTGGTCAATGTGCGCGAAGCCGGCGAAAGCCACGTGCTCGGTTTCATCCCCTCCGGTTGGTACCCCAGCGCGCTGCTGCTCACCTCAAAGCTGCATCTCTATATCGGTAACAGCAAGGGACTCGAACCGCACTCCAACGTGATGGGTCCCACCAGCCCGCTGCTCATGGGCAAGCCGACGAAGGACTCCGTGCGCGACATCCAGCGCGGCACGGTCAACATAGTGCCCGTCGCCAATCTGAAAAACGAAATCAAAGCCTGGACCAAACAGGTCTACGACAACACGCCGTACAAGGACGACTACCTCACCATGGCCCGTCCGCCGAAGGAACCCAGCATCGTCCCGGCGCAGGTTGGCCTCGGTTCGCCCATCAAGCATGTCATCTACGTAATCAAGGAAAACCGTACCTACGACCAGGTCTTCGGCGATATCAAGAAAGGAAACGGCGACCCGCGCCTCACCATCTTCGGCCAGCAGATCACGCCCAACCATCACGCCATCGCTCAGCAGTACGTGCTGTGGGACAACCTCTACTGCGACGGCGAAGTCAGCGTCGACGGCCACTCCTGGGCCAACTCCGCCATCGCCACCGACTACAACGAGAAGATGTGGCCCGCGCAGTACGGCGGCCACAGCAAAACCACCAAGTCGAACGCTTACGTGCCTTCGTCAGGACACCTGTGGGATGTGGCTGCAAAGAAGGGCCTGACCTACCGCAGCTACGGCGAATACGCATCGCGTGCCAGTGACGGCACGACGATGGCCGCATCGCCCGGCGTCGGTGGGCTGCTCAACCACGTTGCGCCGAAGTTCAAACTGGCCGGCATGCGCGATACAGACAACGTCAAAGCCTTCTTCGACGAACTCGATCAATACGAAAAGGACTTCAATTCCGCCGACCCCAACAAGCGCCTGCCCAACTACATTGTGATGAGCCTGCCTGAGGATCACACCGCCGGCACGCGCCCCGGCGGCCTCACCCCTCGCGCCATGGTTGCTAACGCCGACTACGCTGTTGGCCAGCTTGTTGAGCGCATGACCAAGAGCCCCTACTGGGCCGAGACGGTCATCTTCATGATGGAGGACGATGCTCAAAACGGCCCCGATCACGTCGATGCGCGCCGCACCGTGGGCCTCGTCATCAGTCCCTACACAAAGCGCAACTTTGTCGATTCCACGCTCTATACAACCTCATCGATGTTGCGCACCATCGAACTGCTGCTCGGTCTTCCGCCGATGACGCAGTACGACGCAGCCGCGATGCCGATGTACAATTCTTTCAACACGACGAAAGATATGACACCATACAAAGCTCTACCGCCTATGATCGACGTGAATGAAAAGAACCTCGCCACCGCCTGGGGGGCGCGCGAATCGCTGGCGATGAATCTGGATGAAGTAGACGAAGCGCCGATGTTCGCGCTCAACGAAATCATCTGGAAAAGCGTGAAGGGCGCGGACTCACCCATGCCGCTGCCCGTCCACCGCTTCTGGTTCCAACACAAATAGACAGAGAATCTCTGGGGGGACGGACTACTCTGTCCCAAGCGGAAGCGCGTGGACAGAGCGGTCCGTCCCCCCCGGGCTAAGCATCCTCAAAGGAAAGTCATGCGCCCAATCTTAATCCTCCTCATCGCCTCTCTGATCCAGGCCCAAACTCCCGAAAAACCCGTCCGCGCCGTAACCGATCCAGGCGTCATCACCACCCGCCAATCCATCACCCCAGCCGGCATCCCGCTAGTCTTCAAAGGCCGCATCTACGGCTCAGCCTTCACACCCAAAGGCGACCTGTGGGTCCTCAACGCCACGCAACTCTACCGCGTTGACTGGCATACCGGCAAGGTCCTCGAAAACATCACCCACAACACAGCCCCGGCCCCGCAAGGCCTGGCCATCGCAGGCGGCACGCCCTACATCGCCGGCCTCCCACGCCGCGCCAAGTCCTCGCTCCTCACCGTAGAATCAGGCCAAATCAAACCGGTAGCCGGCGACCTGGGCACCTTCAACGCCGGAGCCCCCGGCATCGGCGGTAACATCGCCGTCATGCCCATCACCGCCAACAACCGAGCGGCCGTCATCGACCTGCAGACCAACAAAACAAAAGGCCTGATCGAGACCGGCATCGCCCCCTTCGGCGCAGTCGTCAACAAAGCCGGAACGGTGGCCTATGTCACCAACTGGGGCGGTCGCAAACCCGTCAAAGGAGAGCGCACAGCCATGGCAGGCATCCGCATTGAAGCAGACGCCGTGCTTGTCGACGAAATCGGCGTCACCGCCTCCGGCACGGTCACCCGCCTCGATCTCGCCACCATGAAGGCCACCCACTCCATCGCCACCGGCCTCCATCCCAACGGCCTCGCCTGGGACGAAAACGCCGCCCGCCTTTACATCGCCAACAACAACAGCGACACGGTCACCGTCATCGATACCAAAACCAACACCACCCTCCGCCACATTGCATTGAAGCCCTTCTCCGTAAACCCCACCGGCCTCGCCCCCACCGCCGTCGCCCTCACGCCCGATGGCCGCAAGCTCTTCGTCGCCTGCGGCGGCATCAATGCCGTGCTCGTGATTGATGCAGCTACATCAAAACTGGAAGGCATGATCCCCACCGGCTGGTACCCCGGCGCAGTTACTGTCAGCTCCGATGGCAAACATCTTGCCATCTCCTCCATGCTAGGCGCAGGCTCCGGTTGGAACGAAGCACCGGACAAGCGTTTCGTGCACGCCTATCGCGGCTCCGTCAACGTCGTCGAACTGCCCGATGCCGCACACCTCGCCAGCCTCACCACCGCCGTCGCCGAAAACAATCACCTCTCGCTAGCAGGCACCCCGCAGACCGCCCAAGCGCCCCCGAATCGTACTCCGCTCCCCGTGCCCGCCCGCTCCGGCGACGCCTCGCAAATCGAACACGTCGTCTACATCGTCCGCGAAAACCGCACCTACGATCAGGTTCTGGGCGACATCTCCAAAGGCAACGGCGACCCCAACCTCGTCATGTTCGGCCCCGACGTAACGCCCAACGCCCACAAGCTCGCCAACGATTTTGTGCTGCTCGATAACTTCTACGCCTCCGGCGGCAACAGCGCCGATGGTCACCAGTGGCTCACCCAAGCTAACGAAGTAAGCTACGCCTTGTGGCCCGGATACCAGGGCCGCAGCTATCCGTTCGATGGAGCCGACCCCATCGCCATCTCGCGCGGCGGCACCATCTGGGACATCGCCCGCAAGCAAGGCAAGACCGTCCGCGTCTTCGGCGAATACGTCGGCACCGCGCCCTCGCTCGGCGTCAAGCGCCAGGAATATTTGAGCGGTTGGAAAGCCGGCGAAGACTTCAGCGCCAAGTGGAACATCGTCGCTCCCATCGCCCACATGAATCAGTTTCTCGCGCACAACTACCCGTCGTATTCCAATACGATTCCCGACGTGGTGCGCGCTGGCATTTTCCTCAAGGAATTCAAGCAGTGGGAGCGCGCCGGCAAGATGCCCAACCTCACAGTAATGGCCATCAACTGCGATCACACCTCAGGCACAACCCCCGGCGGCTCCACGCCCAAGGCGATGGTAGCCGATAACGATCTGGCGCTGGGCCAAATCGTCGAAGCCCTCACGAAATCGAAATTCTATCCGAAAATGGCCATTTTCATTGTGGAAGACGACGCGCAGAATGGCGTCGACCACGTCGACGGCCACCGAACTGTGGCCCTAGCCGTCAGCCCGTACACGCGCCGCGGCCACGTCGATTCCACCTTCTACTCACACCAAAGCATTTTGAAGACAATCGAACTGATGCTAGGCCTGCCGACGCTGTCCCTATTCGATCTCATCGCCAACGACATGCGCGCCAGCTTCACCGCCACCGCCGATCTATCGGCCTATCAGCACCAGGTCCCCAAGCAGGACCTCTTCGAAGTGAATCCGCCCGCGAAAGCCCTGCGCGGCCCCGCCCGCAAGGCCGCCGAAGCCTCAGCCAAGATGCGCTGGGACGTACCCGACGCCGCGCCAACGGCCAAACTCAACCGCATCCTGTGGCACGCAACACGCGGCTGGAACACGCCGTACCCCGGCGTGAAAAACTCACTCTTCGCCCCGTATTCATTGGACATCGACGACGACGACCGCTAACTCACGCCACAACGGCCACCTTCGGATACACAAATCCGTTTTCCAAGCGCGGCGTCAACGCCTCCATCGGTTCGTTGTCCGGCGCGCCCTTCGCTTTGGCGCAGAGGGTCTCTTAGACTCATGGACTTTGTATCACTTGTGGTACATACTGAAATGTGAGACGCGATGGGCAAAGAACAATATCCGGAAATGCCGGTCCGGTTTTACCGCACGGAAGCGGGCGGGTCCCCGGTGACCGATTGGCTGCGCGGCCTCGACAAGAGCGACCGCCGCGCTATCGGGCTCGATCTCATGCGGGTGCAGTTCGGCTGGCCGCTTGGGAGGCCACTGGTGGGAAGCCTCAAGGATGGTCTTTGGGAAGTGCGCTCGTCGCTTCCCAGCCAGAGGATAGCCAGGCTGATCCTGTGCTTTCATGACCAAATGCTCGTCGTGCTGCACGGGTTCATTAAGAAATCCCAGAAAACGCCTGCGGATGACCTGGCCCTGGCGAAGCGGAGAATGAAGGAGGTTACGAAATGAAAAAGCGCAACAAGCATATAGGTTCGTCACTGGATGACTTCCTTAAAGAGGAAGGCGTCCTCGAAGAAACCCGCGCAATCGTGCTGAAAGAAACGCTGGCCTGGCAAGTTCAGCAAGCGATGGAGAAGGAAAAAATCAGCAAAGTAGAGATGGCGCGGCGCATGAACACAAGCCGCGCGGCGCTTGATCGCCTTCTCGATCCAAGCAATCCCTCTGTGACGCTGCAAACCCTCACGCGCGCGGCACACGCTATAGGCCGTGATCTGCGCATTGAATTGGTTTGAAAAACTTAACTCCGCTTAGAACGGCAAGCAACCGGCCCGCAGGTGCATAGGGGTTTAAATAAGAATTGACGATATGACGGTTTCTTCGCCCCGTATTCATTGGACATCGACAACGACGACCGCTAGACGAGGCAGGAGTGCCCAATGCCACGTGGGCCCGTGCAGTCAATGTAAAGTTATTTTTGCGTGGTCCCGTAGAAGCGCACAAGCCTCTTCGGCGCGGAGAGATAACCAAAAAGAAACTCGAGCCCCCAGGCGCCTAACCGAGTCTGTTGTGGGAGTTCCCCAAAAGACCAATGCACACCAAACACCCCAACGCCGCCTGCCTTGCGTCCCACCGCCATAAAAGATAAGATCTCAAAGTGCCACGCCATCTCGCACTGCTTGCCATCTTCGCCCTCACCGTCCAAGCCCAGAATAAGAAGCCCAACTTCGTCATCATCTGGGGCGACGACATTGGCATCACCAACATCAGCGCCTACTCACACGGCCTGCTCGGCTACGATACGCCGAACATCGACCGCCTTGCCAAAGAAGGCGTGATGTTCACTGACTACTACGGCGAACAGAGCTGCACCGCCGGCCGCTCGGCCTTCATTACCGGGCAAAGCGTCTACCGCACCGGACTCAGCAAAGTCAGCGTGCCTGGCGCGCCCGTGGGCATTCAAAAGCAGGATCCAACCATCGCCGAACTGCTCAAGCCGCTGGGCTACGCCACCGGTCACTTCGGCAAGAATCACCTCGGCGACCGCAACGAATTCCTGCCCACGGTGCATGGCTTCGACGAGTTCTATGGCAATCTCTACCACCTCAATGCCGAAGAAGCGCCAGAGCATGCCGACTATCCGGACGATCCGGAATTCCGCGAACGCGCCGGTCCGCGCGGCGTGCTGCACTGTGTCGCTACCGCAACCGAAACGCCGGGCGGCGACAAGCGGTCCGGCCCATGGGGTAAGCAGCGATGCGAAGATACTGGACCGCTCAACAAGAAGCGCATGGAAACCATTGACGACGACATCGCCGCGCGAGCCGTCCAGTTCATGGAGCGCGAACGTAAGCTCGGCAAGCCCTTGTTCATGTGGGTCAACTTCACGCACATGCATTTCCGCACTTATACCAAGCCGGAAAGCCGCGGGCAATCGGGCAAAGGGCAAAGTCCGTATCATGACACGATGATCGACCATGACCGCAACGTCGGCACTATCCTGAAAAAGATCGATGAACTCGGCATGACCGGCGACACGCTGGTGATGTACAGCACCGACAACGGTCCGCATTCAAACACCTGGCCCGACGCCGCCACCACGCCCTTCCGCAGCGAAAAGAACACCAATTGGGAGGGCGGCTTCCGCGTCCCCGCGCTCGTGCGCTGGCCAGGAAACGTGAAGCCCGGAACAGTGACGCACGAGGTCGTTTCCCATCTGGATTGGTTCCCAACCATCCTCGCCGCCGCCGGTGTGCCCGGCGTGAAGCAGCAATTGCTTTCCAGCTACAAGGCGGGCGATCGGAGCTATCGAGTCCACCTCGATGGCTACGATCTTGGTCCCTTCCTGAAAGGGGAAACCCCGAAAAGTCCTCGCCGCGAGTATGTCTATTTTTCCGACGACGGCGACCTGATGGCCTTGCGCTACGACAACTGGAAATTCGTCTACGCCCAGCAGCGCGCGGCTGGGACCTTCGCCGTTTGGATTGAGCCCTTCGTAAAAACGCGCATGCCGCTGATCTTTAATCTGCGCACTGATCCGTTCGAACGTGCGCCCATTACGTCGAATACTTACTATGACTGGATGCTCGAGCGCACCTACCTGCGCGACTACTCATCGAAGGTGATCAAGGATTTCCTGGCGACGTTCAAGGAGTATCCGCCGCGCCAGAAGCCGGCAACCTTTACCATCGATCAAATGCTGGAGAACCTGCAAAAAAGCTTAGCAAAGTAGGGCAGATTGGCAATCTGCTCGCCGAGTGGCACTCGCCCTTCCGGAGCTATCTCAGGAACCGCTCGGGGACGGAGCGCTCTGTCCCAAGCGCAGCGCGCGGACAGCGTGCTCCGTCCCCTCACCGGACGTCCTAAGCCCAACCATTTTCAAAACAACGACTGCCATTGAAATCGCAATCTCCTCGCCGGCCCGTCCACCGGCCCGTCCACCGGCCCGTCCGCCGGCCCGTCCGCCGTAGCTTTAGCAAAGGTGGAAGCTCTAGCGAAGGTGGAAGCTTTAGCAAAGGTGGAAGCTCTAGCGAAGGTGGAAGCTTTAGCGAAGGTGGAAGCCTTGGCGAAGGTGGAAGCCTTGGCGAAGGTGGAAGCCTTGGCGAAGCTGGACCGCCACTCGCCCATCTTCATCTCCGCTCAAACACCCGCTTCGCTTCCCCAATCTGCCCGTCCTTCGCCAGAAACTGCGCCAGCGCCCTCAAATATCGCTCCTCGCGCGAGACCGCTACCGCCCGCCGGCACAACGCAATGGCCTGCTTCAAATCCCTACCCGAAACCAGAATCGCCAGATTATATGCGGCCGCGGCCATCTTCGGATCCACCTCCAACGCTGCCCGCAAAACCTCCTCCGCCTCCCCATTGCGATTGGCTTCCGCCAGCAACAAGCCCAGATTAAACAGCACCGCCGCATTCTTCGGAGCAAAGCCCACCGCCTGCCGTAGCACCCGCTCGGCATCCGCCGGCCGGCCCGCGCGACTGTATGCCACGGACGCATTCACCAGCGTCCCTACGCTATCGGGCCGCAACCGGATCGCCAACTCAAAGCACTGCACCGCTTGTTCCACCTTGCCCCGCCGCAGATAAAAATTCCCCAGATTCGTCTGGTTATTGAAATCATCCGGCCGCGCCAGAAACGATTGCTCCAACTCGCCTGTCGCCGCGACGTTCACTGGCCCAAGCGAAGCCGCCGCCCGGATGCGCACCAGCCGGTAATCATCCGCGGCTGCCTTTAAAAGTGCGGCCTGCACATCTTCGCGTGACGCCACCTCCGCCAGCCCGCTCGCCGCCGCCGCACGTACCAGCGGACTCGCATCGCCAAGCCGCTCCATCAATGCCGGCACTTTGCGCGGATCATCCCAAGGGCGCATCAGCCGCAGCAGGGAAGTGGTCACTACTGCATTACTCTTCGCGTCCCGAATATACGCCAGCATCTCCCGCGCCTTCGTCCATTGCCCATGCCGCGCGGCATCGATCAAGCGCGCCCTTTCAAGCGCGCCATTTTGATACCCGCCCTTGTACCACTTGCTCGCGTAGCCATCGGCCCACCGCGCATCTTTCTCCGCATGGCAAATGTTGCATGCATTCGGCGAGCTAAACTCCTGCGACGCTTTCGGGGCCGGCGGCAGCATCGAGTGGTCCGTCCGCCGCATATTCGCGAAGCGCGTCGTAGGCATGTGACAGCCGATGCATCGCACCCCTGCGCTGTCAGGCCCGTGGTGCGAATGTTTGACCACGTTCTGATGGCAAGGCATGCAAGCCTGATCGCTATCATTTCCCGCGAAGCGGAAAGCGCCTGTCGATGTGTGGCAATGCAGGCAATCGAATTTCCCGCTACGGACACAGGAACTCATCAACCAGCCGGTATACGTGTAGTTCTCTCCCAAATCGCGCCCGTCCGCATAAAAGTCCGCGCTCTCCAGCCCCGTCAAATCGTAGTGATCGAAGAACCGCTGCTGCGGCTGATAGCTCGCGCTCAGCGCACTCATCTTCGCATGGCAGGGCGCGCAAACTTCGTTGCGCTGCCCCGCGGTCATGTTGCCCATGCGAGCAATGTGTGGGTCTCCGCTCTTCGCCGATTGCAAGTGCGCCGCCGCCTCCCCATGGCAGGCTTCGCAATTGATTCCCGGTTCTTTCCACGTGGTCTGGTAACGATCCGCCCCCGTATCGTAATTCGTCTGCGTCTGGCTTGTATGGCAGCCATAGCACGATGTGTTGAACGTGAACGCCGGGTCGGTCCACGGCAGCGCGGCGCCATCCCCATGGATGCGCACTCCGCTTGCCGCCATGTCATACCATCTCTTGCTCTGCACATCGTACGCAACCGGCAAAACCTGCAGCCGTCCGCGCTCCATCGGCGTCAGCAAATAGTACGTGCTTTTGCCGCCCATCGCATGTGCGATCTGCAGCTTTCGGCGTCCCCGCGGACCGTCCTCTTCCACGAAGTTCTCCGCGCCTTCGAACTTCACCTGATACGTCGCGGACCCGATCCGCAGGCCTTCCGTCTGCGGCTGAAAATGCACACGCGCCAACTCCGCGGTGAAGGGCTGCATCGCAAGGCCGTGCTTCGAAACTGACCATCGCTTATAAAAAGCCGGGTGGCACGCCTTGCAATCGGCTGAGGCCGTCGTCCTCGGCGCGCGCGCACAACCGGCGCTTAGCATCACGCACCCAACCAGAACTCCGCGCCACATTACTTGCTGCCCAGCGACCACAAATGATGCTCGCTCCGCACCACCATATGCATTCCGCTGATCGCCGGCGTGGCCATCGCCGGCTCGCCCAACTGCTTCGTCCCGACAAGCTCAAATTGCCTGCCCGCCTTCACCTGCAAGATATCCCCATCCTCGCTCGATAGGTAAATCGTGCCCCCCGCAATCACCGGCGACGCGCTAAACCCCGACCCTGGATTCGGAATCCGCTGCCGGTAAATCTCCTCGCCCGATTTCAAATCGTAGCAATCGAACACTCCGTTATTGCCCAGCACATACAGCAGCCCCTTCGAAATCACCGGAGTCGGCATGTACGGTCCGCGCTGCTGCTTCTGCCACAGCACCTTCCCCTGCGGACCGATGGCAAAGATCGGAGCCTCCGGCCGCCGCCCGCTGGCCACAATCAGCACGCCATCCGAAAAAATCGGCGTCGGTGCCGTGATCTTCGAAGACCCGCCCACGCGCCACAATTCCTTGCCCGTCATCGGATCATACCCGCGCACGAAATTCGAGCCATTCGTCACCAGCTCGCCGCGATGCACCGCCGGAGTCCCCCAGCTAGGCAGCTCCTCGCGCGGCGTCCTCCACACAACCTCGCCAGTGGAGGCCTGCATCGCAATCAGAAACGAATCCTTCTGCTGATCGCACTGCACAATCACCAGATCTTTGTAGATGATCGGCGAACTCGCCGTGCCCCATTCATATTCCGGCAGATCGTACGCCCCAACATTCATGCGCCCCAGATCGCGCTTCCACAGCGGCTTGCCCTCCATATCGAAAGCAAACACACCCTGCGATCCAAAGTACGTCACAATGATTTTCCCGTTGGTCGCCGGCGTTGAGCTGTTGTAGGTCGACTTGATGTGCCGCTTCTCTTTCGGCGCACCCTCGTACGCCACGCGATCCCACAAAATCTTTCCCGATTTCAAATCCACCGCGATCAGCTTCCATTGATGAACCGACGTATCGTCCGACGCATCGCCATCCCCATACAGCCCGCGCTTGAAGCCCGCGTTCGGTTTGCTGCTGATCGCCGTCGTAACGTAAACGCGGCCATTCCAAATGATCGGGCTCGAGTGCGCCAGCCCCGGCAGCGGCGTCTTCCAGTCAACTTTCTTGATGTCGATCGCCCGCCCGCCGCCATCGCCCGCCGCCTCCGCCCCGCGAAACTGCGGCCAGTTCTCAGCCCCCCACAGGGCGTTCGTCAACAGGGTCGTGAACTGGAATAGCCGCGCTGCTCTCGTCATCCTCGTATCATACCGGAAACTTGGGGACAGCCCGCGTGTTTCCTAGTTTCCAGGCGAAACGCCGCCGTTCGAGGCCGGTTCGGGAAACACGCGGGCTGTCCCCAGGTTTCTCGAAAGACGCCCGCCGCCCGATTCCTGTAAACTGGCAGTTACAGCATTACGCCCCAATTTTTCCAAAGGTCTAATCAAATTACATGCCCCTCTGTGCCGGAATAGTCGGTCTGCCCAACGTTGGCAAAAGCACGCTCTTCAATGCAGTCACCCAAAGCCGCAAGGCCATGGCCGCGAACTATCGCTTCTGCACCATCGAGCCGAATCAAGGCGTGGTCACCGTGCCTGACGAGCGTCTTGACGTGCTGGCGAAGTTTAGCAACACGCAGAAGATCGTCCCTTCCACGTTTGAGTTCGTCGACATCGCCGGCCTGGTCAAAGGCGCCAGCCAGGGCGAAGGACTGGGCAACCAGTTCCTCGGCCACATCCGCGAAGTGGACGCCATCGTCCAGGTGGTCCGCTGCTTCGAAAATACCGACATCGAACACGTGATGGACTCCATCGATCCCATCCGCGACATCGAAGTCATCAACACCGAACTGCTCCTCGCCGACCTCGAATCGATCGAAAAACGCCGCACCCGCCAGCAGAAAATCGCCAAGAGCGGCGACCAGAAAGCCAAGGCCGAAATCGAACTGATCGACAAGCTGGAACCGCACTTGAGCGCCGGTAAACTGGCCGTCACGCTCGACGTCACGCCGGAAGAAAAGGCCATCATGAAGCAGCTGTTCCTGCTCACCGCCAAGCCCGTGCTGTTCGCCTGCAACGTGGCCGAAGAGGATCTCGCCCACCCCGATCAAAACCCCTGGGTCACCAAAGTGAAGGCTTACGTGGCCGCGCACCACGACACCAGCGCCGTCGTCGTCTCCGCCGAAATCGAATCCGAACTCGTGACGCTCGAACCCGACGAACGCGAAGCGTATCTCGCCGACCTCGGCGTGAAGGAATCCGGAGCCAGCACCTTGATCCGCGAAGCCTATCACCTGCTAGGCCTGCGAACCTATCTCACGACGGGCGAAAAAGAAACCCGCGCCTGGACCATCCACGCCGGCGACAAAGCCCCCGCCGCCGCAGGCGTCATCCACTCCGACTTCGAAAAAAGCTTCATCTGCGCCGAAACCGTCGCCTATGAAGACCTCATCGCCGCTGGTAGCTACGCCCGCGCCCGCGAACTCGGCAAGGTCCGCACCGAAGGCAAAGAGTACATAGTGCAGGACGGCGACGTAATGGACTTCAAGACGTTCCTGTAAATCCATTATGCAGATCGGTTAATCTGTAGATTAGGAAACGATGTACCTGACCATTGAATCCCCGATGATGTCGCTGTGAGGCTCAAAGCCACCGCGTGCGGAGATTTGTCTCATCGGGCGCGGGAAGCGTGGCTGGCTGACGAGTACAGGCAAGACAGGCTCACCAAACCAGAGCTGCAGAAGCTTCTCGGGATTGAAACGAGCTACGAACTCGACGGGTTCCTTAAAGCTCACGGCATTTGGATCGACTATACCCGCGAAGACGCCGAGCGCGAGCGCCAGAGCCTGCAACGCTTTGGTTTCTAATGCGATTGGTCGTCGCTGATACCAGCCCCATCTTTTGTCCATTGGACACATCGAACTGCTGCCTTCGTTATTCATAAAGGTGTTTATTCCCGGCGAGGTGTATCGGGAACTGCGCCACCCAACAGCACCGCAACTGCTGCGCGAATGGGCTGCTGATGCACTCAAGCAACTCGGCGCGGGTGAAAGGGCGGCAATCACTCTTGCTCTGTCCATGCACGCTGACCTGATTTTGATTGACGAGCGCAAAGGAACCTCGGCGGCCCTTACAAAAGGTTTTGAGGTGACCGGGACGCTCGGAATTCTGCGGCTGGCGGCAAGACTCAGCTTGCTCGATATCGCCGAAGCAATCACAAAACTCAAAACAACCAATTTCCGCTACCGGCAGGAAATGCTTGACGATCTGTTGAACGAGTTTCCTACCAAGACCTGAAGGCAAATGAACGTACTTGCCGGGCTACGCTGATCAGTCCTCAATGCTACGAAAGTTCGCCACCTGCCCCCGCACCGGCTCGTGATCGGGGCTCTCCTCGGCCGGTCCCCAGATCACTTTGCCCGCTTCGTTCACCTAACCCTGGAAAAAGCAGTTGGATGGGCCTCAGCCAATTCGCACGACG
>CAIRSA010000283.1 GCA_903881085.1 uncultured Acidobacteriia bacterium | reverse complement strand
GTTCGTTCCCGAGGCAGGCAAATCAAATCAGTGATCAAGAAAGGCGGGTAAAATCATGCAAGTTGTCATTCGAACCTATTATGGCAAAGGCACCAAAAAGTTGTTCGACCTGTTGGACGAACATCAGGCCGAGATCCAAGGCCTGATGCGCGCCATCGAAGGACTAGTCAGCTACACGCTCGCGCGGGACGGACGCGGCGGATTTTCGGTGACGGTCTGCCGGGACAAACGCGGCATCCAGCAAAGCGTCAAGGCCGCGCGCGACTTCATCGCCAAATACGCGCCGGAGATGAGCCTCGCCGCGATGCACATTTCCGAAGGCACGGTCATCACTCATGTCAAATAAGCTGGGATGTTCTCGCACCACCGCCAACCGAATCTGACGGACAGACTTTGATGTGACGAAGTGGCCTTGCCCCGATTTGGTGGACAGGAAGTGAATGCATGAGGCATGGGTATTTTTAGTTGAGTTGCGTTTCAAAGTCCACAGGTGATTTGAAACCGAGGGCGCTGTGGAACCGCTCGCGGTTGTAAAAGACTTCGATCCACTCAAAGATGGCGGCCCTAGCTTCCGCTCGGGTGGCAAACTGGCAGCGATGCACCAACTCCCGTTTGAGGCTGCTCCAGAAGCTTTCCATCGCGGCGTTGTCGTAACAGTTGCCCGGTCGGCTCATGCTGGGGATGACGCCCGCCTGCGCGAGCCGTTGCCGGTAAGCCAGGCTGGCATATTGCACCCCGCGATCCGAATGATGCACGAGTCCAGCCGTGGGGCGGCGTTGTTTCAACGCCATATCCAAAGCGGCCCGCGGCAGCGTGGTGGCGAGCGTGTCGTCCATGGCCCAGCCCACGCACCGGCGCGTGCAGCGGTCCAAAACGCCCGCCACATAGAGCCAGCCTTCCGCCGTCTCCACATAAGTGATGTCGGCCACCCAAACTGCGTTGCGACGTTGTGGGATCGCCAGGTCGCGGAGCCGATTAGGCGCGACGGGCAGGTCATGATTGCTGTCGGTCAAACTTACCGGCCGAAAGCGACGACGCAGACGACTGCTTAAACCCGCCACCCGCATCAGCTTGCTGATCCGTTGCCGGCCACACGGCTGCCCGCGTTGTTGCAGCCAGATCCGAATGCGGGGACTGCCGTAAGTCTGGCGACTTTCCCGATGGGCTTGCGTGATGAGTGGCAGCAACGCGGCATTGGCCCGGGCGCGAACCCCGGGCTCCCGACTGGCCCACGCATGATAGCCACTGCGCGTGACGCCCAGCGTCGCGCACAACTGGTCAATGGGGTATTCGGCGTGCATGGCTTTTATACGCTCAAACCGTTGGCGGGCGGTTCGGAGATTATGCCCAAGGTTTTTTTTAGAATGTCCCGCTGCTGCATCATCCGATGCAGTTCCCGTTGCAGCCGGCGGTTCTCCGCTTGCAGTTGCTCCAACGTCCCGGCGACCTGACCGGCGGGCAGCGCCTTGAACTGCTGCTTCCATTTATGCAGGCTCTGCTCATTGATGCCCAGCTCCCCGGCGATAATCCGGGCCGACTTGCCGCTGAGCATCCAATGCTCCACGGCCGAATGCTTAAAGGTGGTGTCGTAACGTTTGTATTTGGTGGTGGCTTGTTCCGTTTTCATGTGTGCTGTCCCTAGCTCACACAATCACATGACTCCTGTCCACCAAATCGAGGCAAGGCCAATTTCTCCGCCAGCCGACCACATTTCCGATCCAGCCCAGGACATTTCACTCCCAGCCGAATATATTTCTGCGCCAGCCGACCAAACTTTCGGCGCGGTCAGGGAAATTTTTGAAGGGGCGAGTTGGAAAAGGATTCCCGACAATCTGGAAAATGAATTTGCCGAAGCCGGAAATTGAGGCCGTTTTAGCCAGCGGATTTCACATCCGGATGCTCGTCTATGACTAGCACACCGTGCGCTGGAAGATCGTAATTGCCGATGATGTTCTGGC
>CAIRSA010000282.1 GCA_903881085.1 uncultured Acidobacteriia bacterium | reverse complement strand
TCCCCTCCACCGAATCCGTTACGATCCCGTGCGGCTCCAGCAGTAGTTCTACCCCCAGTTCCTCCGCCCATTGCACCGGAACGTGCAGCTTCTCCCGGATCGCAAACATCCGCTGTTCCGCCGTCAGCCCGTGGCCGAACTCCGTCTTCGGGTCGCCCTCCGTCGTAATCACATGGCGGATGCCGAGCAGGTGCGCCAGGCGAATCGCTTTGATGATTTCCCGCGTGCCGTAAGTGTCCGGGCTTGACGGGTCCAGCAGGTTCGCGTGTGCGCAGAAACTGGTTAGGGTAATTCCCGATTCTTCTGCCATCGCGCGGACTTTTCCCGGATGGCTGTCCAAACTGACTGAGGCGCTGAACCCATACTCAACGCCGAGCGTCGCGCCGTCGTGATTGTCCGTAATATCCGCATACTCAATCCCCATCTCACGCAGCGCACGAAACTGCTGCGCCATCGATGCAAACGGCTGAACCAACGCAAAACATCCGATTTTCATGGTCTGCTCCGAGCCTCCTGTACTAGCGCAATGTCACATAGTTTTCCCCAAAACGCGACACCGCAGTCTCTTCAAGGGTGGGGCAGGCAATTTGCCTGCCCTAACTAACTCTAAAGTCGCCTAGCCGGCACTGCCGTATCTTCTCCATGCTTCAAAACTAGCCGGATGTGGCATTGGGCGCGCGCGCCGCATGTCCGTAATAGTGGCAATCGCCAGCCTCATGCGAAGTGATCCCAGGGCTTGCGCATCGTCCGGCTCATCATCTTCGCCGCCTCAGCGTCGCCCACGATCGTTTCCTTCTTCGGGTCCCACTTGATCTTCCGGCCCGTCCGCACCGCAATGTTCGACAGGTGGCTGATCAAATCCGTGCGGATGGCGCTATCGATCGGGCTCTCCGGCGCAGCCTTCTTGCGGATGGCGTCAAGGAAGTTGCGGGCATGCTTCGCCCCGAAGCTGCCGAAACGGTCCGCAGGCTCAAGACCCGCGATCAAAGAGGCCGGTTCCGCTTCAATCCCGCCGCGCCGCACCTGCACCCAACCCTCGGTGCCGATGAACTTGGTCGAATCGCTCTTGCCCGCCTTGAATGTCATCGGCAAGCCATCCGCGAACCGGCAGTGGATCTCCCAGTTCATGACCGTATTGAACAAGCCTTCCGTCGGAATCAGGCCTTTGCCTTCGTATTCCACCGGCACGGTTGGCGTCGCCAGTCCCAAATCCATCACGTCCAGCGGATGAGCGCCCCAGCCACCAAGGAAGCCGATGCTGTAGTCGTAGATATGCCAGTGGCCCGGCTTCAGACAGCGATCCGCGGTGAACGGCCTCAACGGAGCCGGCCCCTGCCACATCTCGTAATCGAACGCCCCTGGAACCGGCATCTCCGTCGCGACGCCACCCGGACTGCCGGAGGGCGACACAATCTCAATCGACGTCAACTTCCCGATCCGCCCGCTGCGCACCAGTTCGCAGCCGAAGCGCACGTGATTTGCCCCGCGCTGCTGTGTCCCGTATTGGAATACGCGCCCGGTCTCGCGGATCACCTTGCGCGCCAAAAAGTTCTGCTTCAGCGACGGGCTCAACGGCTTTTCGACATACACGTCCTTGCCCGCCCGCGCCGCCGCAATCATCACAGGAATGTGCCAGTGATCCGGCGTCGCCACGCACACCGCATCGATATCCTTGCGGGCCACCAGTTCGCGGAAGTCCGCAATCATCGCGACGCTCTTATAGCTACCGGCGGTGTTCCTGGCATACCGGTCGTCAATCTGCTTCGCCCGCTTTTCCCTGCGGTCCTGGAACAGGTCGCACACGGCCACGCATTGGCAGTCGCTGTGCTGCAGAAAGTCGACGATCAAACCATCGCCGCCTCTCCCGCCCGTCCCCACGAAGCCCACCGTGATCCGGTCGCTCGCCGGCGGCGTCGCCGCATTGCCCAGCGCCGCCGAGGTGATCACATAGGGAGCAACTGCGGTCCCCTTTAGAAAGTCACGCCTGTTCATATTGTTTCCTTCCCGGAACACTCACCGGCGATGTCCCTGATCGGATGCCGTTGGCCGATTGGCTGGTTTGTTCCTCTTTACAGCAGTATACGGCGAGTGCTACCTTCGAATCGTCCGGAATTCGACGAGCGGTGAATTTTGAACATTTGTAGATTCTTATGGCTCCGATGATCCCAATCTATAACGATCACGACGAGAAGTACCGGGCCGATAGTTGCCGGCCCCTTGCCGAAGCGGTCACGCGCGGAACTCTGACCCTGCAGGCCGTCCGTCATGGCCACTACCCGGGTCACGCGCTGCGCTCGTCGGAGCTACCGGGAATTAAAATGGCAGGTTACTGGGACACTTCCACGGACCAGAATTGGGGACTTGGCTGGCATCGCAACGAGGGCATCGAGTTTACCTTCCTTGATCGCGGACACCTGCAATTCGCTGCTGGCGACAAGCAATGGGAACTTCGCCCCGATGACATGACCATCACACGGCCGTGGCAGCTTCACCGCGTGGGCAATCCCAATATCTCCACCAGCCGCCTCATCTGGCTGATTCTCGATCTCGGGATCCGCCGGCCCGATCAGCCCTGGCGATGGCCCGAATGGGTCATGCTCGACTCATCCGACATGGACCAACTCACCGATCTCCTGCGTCACCATGAACAACCCGTCTGGCACGCGACGCCCGAGATTCGCCGCTGCTACCAGGCTATCGCGCACGCAGTTGACGACGTATGCGGCGCCCGCGGCATCTCGCGTCTCACCCTTCGCATCAACGACCTGCTCTTATTGATCGTCGATCTGCTGCGCGAACGGCGTCCCAGCCTGGACCAGTCGCTTTCGACGACTCGACGCACCGTTGAGTTATTCCTGGACGACCTCAAGCGTCATCCCGAACACCTCGCGCTGCGCTGGACCCTCGAAGAGATGGCAGCCTCCTGCGGACTCGGCACCACCCGCTTTGCCGAACACGTTCGCGCATTGACGAACCTCTCCCCTGGGAATTTCCTGACGAAGGCAAGGCTGGAGCATGCGCGAAAGCTGCTGCTCGACAAGCCCTGCCGGCTGATCACGGATATCGCGCTGGACACAGGGTTCGCCACCAGCCAGTATTTCGCCACCGCCTTTGCTGCGCGTTATGGCAAATCCCCTCGTGAATTTCGCAATCAAATCCAGAAGAAGGTTTGAAACCTATCGGCCTGTTGAAAACACGGCCTCGATACGAGTCTCCGATCTCCTGATATCATGCGGGGATTTTCGCTATGCGTGGAATTTGAAAACGCAGTTGATCGTTGTTCTCGCCGGCTTACACGACGTCGCGCATTTGGGGTCAGACACCTTTTTTCGGCCGTTTTCGGCCGAAAATGGGATGTCTGACCCCAATTGCCC
>CAIRSA010000281.1 GCA_903881085.1 uncultured Acidobacteriia bacterium | reverse complement strand
GGACGACAACTCCCCCGAAACGCTGCGGTGTGTCCGTGAAGCAATCGCCACATGCGCGACGCAGGACGGATGGGCGTCGTTCGAATACGTGTGGAACCGCCTCTACTTATTGGCGAAGGCCGGCCGAGGTTGGGACCCGGGAGAAAACGGCGAGGGGCTCGTGGCAATGGCCCAGCGCCACCGTAGTGCGTTTGAACTAGCCGGAGAGGGCGCCGTCCCCGCGCGGATTCGGGTGCGGGGGTTTGATGTCCGGTAGACGAGTTGCAAATCAGTACCTTAAATCGATTTGCAAGTCGTGAACGAGCAGGTGACCGCGTACCATTTCGTGCCTGATTATGCGCCCGTTGGATACAGCGGGTGCCTCGGGAAAATCGATGAATCTGTCGTTGCTTATCACGAACTGCCCAGGCTGACTGGATAAGCGAAGGATGGTTTCGTCTGCTGAGGTCTTGGCGTTGACGATATGAACGACGACTTCTTTGGGAAAATCTGGGAAAGAATTGTTTGTGGGCTTCGCCATTTGCCTAATTGATGCGTCAAAGACCACTAGGACCTCATAGTTGGTCGCGAGCTTTGTAGCCAGTTTGGATACTGCGCGAAGGCCGATCGGCGAATTTTTTTCGTAACAAAGGTTGTTTCCGTCGAGAACAATCCGATTCACGGTCCGTGTGGCATTTCGGACCAGATGCGCAATTCTGCTCTCGATTTTAGCGATCGATCTTTCAATCCGCTCAAGATTCCGTTGTTGATTTGAGCTTGGGCCCGTACCCGGGTTGTCCCCGTCGCGCACATCTCGCTCGATCCGTCTGCGCTCCTCAACAAGTTTACGATGTTCCTGGTTTAAAGGAATCATCTGAAAATCAAGATTTAAACGAAAATCCTCCTTCCTTGCTAACTCCAGTTCAAGGGAGTTGATTTCCCGGAGAAAAGCGTTGTAACTGTTCTCATGATCGGCAAGGTTTGATGCTGAAAAAGCAGAAACCTCCTCTTTTAGCTGGCGTATTCGCTCCTGCGATTCAAGCAGAAGTTGCTGAACGCTTGCGAGTTCCGCCTCGGAGCGCGAGAGTGCCTGTTGTATATCTTCTGTCGTCTTCAAGACTTCAAAATATCGTACACCAAGAAGTCGCTGCTCATCTTTTGAGAAAATCCATTCTCGGAGGTTAATTGCGTCCGACAATAGTTCAAGTCGTTGCTGGGATTTCTGGAGAAATAAAATGTTTCTATAGGAGGCGTCAATTTCACGGGAGAGTCGCAAGTTTTCAAAAAAAACGCGAGTGCCGTGGATAGGGTGCCATCGATTTGGTTCGGCTTTGAGGTGATTTTTTTTTCGAGTCAAATCGAACTTCGTGCGTTCTTCACGAGAAATTGAATCAGAAACTTCAATTGTCAATTCTGCTATGGACAATCGAAGTTCGGTCTTCGTCCGGTCGACTGTATTAGTGAATGCAGATACACTGTTCCCGAGGGCATGATTTTCGCGTTCCAAGCGCTCAATCTCTGCATTTTTTGCCGCCAAGTTGAATGTCTTGATGGCGTGAACCCTTCTGCTTGCTCCCTCCGCAGAGACCTTTAGGGCGGACAAACGGGTCTTTAGGTCGTCGCAAGTTTTGTTAAGGGGGTTTTTCATTGGCGTGTGTTCTTTCTATTGTTGAGTTCGCTCGATGGCTCAAATTACGGTCGGATACAGGTACCCGAATCCTATGGTTGTCGGCCCGCAAGATCTAGCGGCATCACCATCCTTACATGGCGTTTAACATAGCGCGAGTTGGTGGAGCAGCGGAAACCGGCGTCGATGGCTGGTTGACTCTACTTCCCAGAGCCGTCGAAAGCGGGGAGATTACCATTCTACGTGGAGCCAACTGGTTGGGTGGATTCTCGGCTCTAAATACCCTCGGATCTTCCGTCGCGGGCGTTTGGTCGATCGTCGAATCTGTCGGCGAGATCTGGTCGGGCTGTGTATTCGGCAGTGGGGTGTCTTGTTGCTCGGTGGCGAATTCAGATTGCCTTTTAACCAGTCCTGCGAGATCTGCAGACAGCGATTCGGTCGATGCGATGTAGGACTTCGCGACTGGCGCTCGTTCGTTGCTGAATTTCTTCCAATCCATCTCCCAATCTTCTAGGTCGGACTTTGCGAGGGACTTTCTGCAACGATCGTTTACGTACTTGGTCAGCACAGAGACGGTCTTGAACTCGTCCAGAGCAGCAGAAACCGTGGACTGGGCATTCGGATGGTTCCAGACCTCTTCTGTCTCGGAGTTCGAGATACCTTGAATTCTTTTCATCAAAAGCAGTGATCGCAACATCATTCGGGCTACTAGGCCGCTCTCGATGACGGCTTTGCGTTCGTCGTAAGGTAGAGAAATGATGAGCTTCGTCATTCGGTCCCATACCCGCGCGCTTTGAGGAATGTCGTCTGCTCTATAGAGGAGACGGTCCATGAAGGCCGCGAACATGGCCGGTGATAGCTTATTTGTGTCCTCGTATTTCGCAGAGAATTCCAGATAGTCAATTGCTCGATTAAAGTCGGGTTTGCTGTCTGAAAGCGATGCGATGGCATAGAGTGCCGCGGGGTATGTACGCCGTACTCCCGCGGATTTAGCGAGTTCGTAAGCGCGATACGCGCTTGCCTTTGCGCGCCCGGGTTGTCCACCGTTTAATTGAAGAACGGCAAGGAAAGCAAGCTTTTGCGCTCTTTCAGCTTTCGATAGCTTTCCGTTGCTGTTCGGATCAATCTTTCTTGCCGCTTTCCGAATGATTGCGGTGTTTTCGGGTGAAGTGAGCGGTACTCGCTTGTCAATCTCTTCGAGTACTTCCAGCGCGTTTTCAAGCGATTCGATGTTTCGGTCGGCTATAGGCAGTGGAATGACTACCATCGACTCCGATGCTTTTATGAATTTGTTGTAGTCGTATTTTTGGACCGCGATATCGACGCCTACGGAGGTTGTGAACGTCATCGCGGCAGAGAGCAGAGCAGCTCCGCCTACCATGCCCAACCCGCCAGCCGAAATTGCACCTCCGCCTAGTAGAGCCAGGCCAGCGTTCGTCGCGGCTGCTCCCGAAAGCCCCATGGTCCCACCAATCCAAGATCCAATAGCGGCGGCTCCGGGGACGCCAGCGGGTCCAGTAGTGAGTACCATGACCACGGCGACAGTAGTTGCGATTGCGGCCATTAGATATATGAAGGTGTGGTCGACTTTATAAAATTCGGCGAAAGTTAGATCTTCGCTAGACCAAGCAAGTGAAGGCAGTGGATAGATTAGAAGAATCGCGAGGGCTGCGATAAGCAGCGCTTTGTTGTTGGATTTCATGCTTTTCCTACTTGGTTAAGGTACGGATACTGCCAGTAGCATCAATTGCGCGGCCTGCTGCTGAGGGTCGCCCACAATTAAATGAATATCGTTAATTTTTGCTGCCGTCTTCAGTAGAGCCCATTGCTCGGGGTCGGCGGGGCGTGAAGTGACAGAGAATACGGGCAAGATTTTTTGGTTCGGGTTCGCATTTTGGAAAGCCTTAAGAGTTTCCATGTCGGCTCTGAATTTGTCCATAGGGTATGGCGTGGTCGGCAGATAGTCTTTGGCTTCTATTGCGATGGTTTTCGATTTGTACTTCAGTAGCAAATCAATATCGGTGAGACCTTTTTTCGCCGGGTCGTCGAACGGTGCGCCTATTTCCACTACTGTCATTTGACTCTCTTCGGCAGCAGAAGCGAGGCGCAGTTCGTTCATGTGCCCGCCAGACTTAGCTGCGTTGCTGCCACTAATCTTTCTAAGTGTGGTCCTGAAGCCTGGCTTTCCATTCAGACGCGAGAACATTGTTTCCGCCTCTTCTCGAGGCAGGTGACCATTTTGTATGGAAATTCGAAGGTAGGTATCCTCGAGCACTGAATTCGGGAGTTTCCTTGCTGCCAGCCAAGCTCCGACTTTTTTCGTTCCGCCGGCGCGCGCTGACTCTTCTGCAAGCCACTCGATTTTTCGTACCGGCAGGCATTTGGCGCTCTTCGCAATTGGTGCGAGCCATCGGAGGTTTTTTGCAATTGTCACTACCTGAGCACTACTTGTGTCAGCCAATAGTGGCAAAGCCATCAGCAGAGCTATTAGCAATAGTCTAGGTTTTTGCACGTTAATGGTTCGCTGAGTTGCCAGGATTTTTAACTGGATAGATTCTGGGGGGGGGTATTCGACGTGGTGCTGCGCTTCGGACCGGCGGCATCGGACAGTCTACGCGCTGCAATGACAGAGCTGCTTTGTATATTCCAGTTATGCAAAGTCAGATCAATCGCGCGAAGTCACCAAAGTGAAATCAATGGTGTACGTATATTCACCACTTACCACGCGTGATGAGCGCGTTTGGACATATGCACTCTGACTCGGTTACCCCAGTTCAGTTATATGAATATATGGATAAGCGGCGCTCACCGCGAAATGTCGCTACTCAGTCACGCCTTTACGAAAGCCATCAGGTGCGGCGCAGCAACGCGGAACCCAGCTAAGGGCCTTGAGTACGGCCCGCGAAGCCCGAAACGCAGACAGGTCACGCTCGAAGAAATCAATGCGGTACGCGCCATGACCAATGAGCGGATCCGTATCGCCATCGATTTGGCAATTTCAACAGGGCAGCGACGCGGAGACCTGTTGACGCTGCGACGCAGTCAATTAACAGATGATGGCATTTTATTTCGGCAGTCCAAAACAGGGGCTGGAGTCCTGATCCTGTGGTCGGATGATTTAAAGGCTATCGTTGGTCGTGCCAAGGCGCTCCCACCGCAACTACCCGCCGAATACCTCATCCGCCAACGCTCAGGGCAGCCCTATACCTCCAGCGGCTTTAGCGCGATCTGGACCCGCCTGATGGCTAAACACGTCACAGCGGGAGGACAAAGATTCAGCTTCCACGACCTCAGATCGGTGTCAGCGGATGGCGCGGCAACCGTTGAGGAAGCACGTGACCGCTTAGGCCATGCGAGTGCAGTAACGACCCAACGTCATTACCGGCGTGCGGTCACCAAAGTGAAGCCAATGGCGTAAAAATATTCTCCAATGACGAATATATTCTCCACTTGGAAAGTGGAGATCGCGTGTAAGTACTTGATTAGATGGTGGGCCGTGTAGGGATCGAACCTACGACCAATTGATTAAGAGTCAACTGCTCTACCAGCTGAGCTAACAGCCCGCATTCACTTGCTGCTGTGCTGTCGGAGATCCATTCTGACAGGGCGCGGATTATTCAGTTTATCTGCCCCCGACGCAAGCACCGTGGCCAGTTATTTCACTTAAGGTCATTAAAGT
>CAIRSA010000280.1 GCA_903881085.1 uncultured Acidobacteriia bacterium | reverse complement strand
GGCGCGCTGAAGAGCGGGCCACGATACACGACCATTAGACCTTCTTATCTTTATCTGATCTTTTCGCGAAAATAGCCAAATTTGGGACAGGCTCTAAGTAGCCGAGACCTCTGACGACTCAGACGATCAGGGGAGAGCGATGGGCCAGTACGCATGTCCTTTCGAGTCTCTATGCCGAGTTCCCTGAGGACTCGTGCCTGCATAGAGACTCTAAACCAACCGCATGATGATGAAATAGAGACCGCCGAAGGCGTCGTGAACGAAGTGAACGACTCCTCTGGTTCCATAAGAATCTTCAAGACCAATGAAAAGTGGTTGGATTCGGACGTTGCTTCGCACCGTCATGCTTCGCATGGTTCCTGTTAATTGATTCCTTCACTTGGACCCGAAGGGTCGTGAGCGCAGCGAACGACTTCCCAGGCCAACGTCTTTTGCGTACCTGGAATGGTAAATAGCAGCAGGAACCAACATGGACTCTTTGCTCACCAACCTCGCCGACGAACTCCTCGTCCAAGACATCACCGAACCAAGCGCCGTCCTCGGCTCTCTTTCCGATCACCATCTCCAAGCCGCCTACGATTTCGTGCTCGAACAGTTCGCCCTGGAGCTTCTGATCGGCGCTGCCAAGAACTCAAACTGGCAGGATGGCAAGTTCGTCATCGACGCCAATCACGGCCCCATCCATTTGCTGCAAGCTGCGTTCTATGCTGTGCGGCTCGAAGTGCAACGACGGGGCGTTGTGGTGGGCTGCTGACTGCGGCGGTCGCCTGCGTCACCGAATACGAGTGGCGGCAGGTCGCTATGATGCACGAAAAAACTCGTGCTTTCCCTGTTGAACAAGCGTTTCACCATAGAAAAGCTCACCATCTGCGAGGCGATACGGAAAAAAGAGTTCTACAGAATACCCCTCCGCATGTTCGATGCTTAGTTGGATGGCGTCACTCTTCTCACCAGCGTTCGGCAATGGGATCGACACATCGAACACGAGCGCCACTGCCTTGCATTCTCGTCTACTCGCCATTTCCCTGAACGAGTTCTTTAGGACAAACAACAAGTCTCCGGACTTTGGATGTTCCGTGTCTGAATCGCTTGCTCCTATGTGCGTGATCGATCCGTCCAGCATCATGCACCCACCGTAGGGATAAAACTCCCCGTGCTCTTTTAGCATTCTCTCAGCAACAGGAAGCACAGCATTCATCAGCATCTCGGACTCTTGCTTAGGTGTCATTCCTGTGGCCCCAGGTCATCTCGACGAATAATTCTCGTAGGCGGTCTTTGGGCTGGTGCAGTGACGTGAGTATTGGTTCCCGTCACAATAACGTGGTCCCGCCCTGTTTGTCCAGCGACCTCCCGTTGAATCCTCATCTGCGGTGTGTTGCTCACGACTTTCACATCTTTTACGTCTCCGACCATCCCGCTCGTATTGATGTCAGGGATCGACCTTCCTGCCGTACCCGAAATGGGCGTCGTATTCTTAGTCAGCCCCATGTCATTGAGGACTCTTGCCTCACTCGCTGCGCCACGGGCTGCATTCTGGGTAATTAGCGGAACTGCGGCCTCAACCCTCGCCCCAGTTCCGATTGCTTCGACAGCAGCGGCAGCACCAGCTTCTGCAAGAGGCGAAACGAGCATCATTACATTGGCCGCATGCATACCCTGTGCCTGATCCACGTTTGAGGGCTGGAACATAGGCGCATCCCCAACGAGGCCTCCGGTGACTACACGATTCACCAGCGTTGCGGCGGCTGGAACCAAATTGGCAACTGCCTTAGCGCCGCCGAATAGATAGTTCGCACAACTACTGAAGCCCTGGAAGCAATCCCTGCCGTCTGGATCGGTATTCTTGAGAGGATTATTCCGAACGTAGACATACATGTTCCAGCTTTGTGGATCAATCACATGCTGGTCGGCAAATGGCGCATCCGGCGATGTAAACCTCCCCTGCGCCCCACTGAAGTACCTCGCTCCAAAATAATCCAGCCCCGTTTCGGCATCTCGTTCCTTGCCGGTGAACTTCTGATTCACCTCCACGCCCGAAGCATACAATCCACCACGTCCCGTAGTCCCCGCTGGGATCTCCTCCCCGAATGGCAAATAATCATGCGCCGCAAGCGGGTTCCCCCCAGCATCCACCAACAACCGTGTACTACCCAGGCTGTCCTGCACTACATAGCAAGGAAGCGCCGCTGGCTGCGCAGTCGGTTGCGCTATGCAGTTCGGATAAGGGTTATACCCATACTCGGATGCCAATTTCCCAAACGCATCGTAAACGTAAGTCGTGGGCGCGCTTGCCCCTACAGTCCGCTGCACGCGCCGCCCATCCCCATCGTAGCGGTACGTCGATACAGTTGAGTTCACCGTGCTGCTCACCATGCGGTTTTCCGCATCATATGTCCGCGCATACCCGCCGATCTGGTCCTGATTTCCCGCATTATCGTAATGCGCCGAAAGAATATTCAGCCGGTTGGTTGCCGCGTCGAATGCGCCCGAGGCCTGCGGAGTTGGGTTCCCGGAAATCACAAAGCTCCCGTTTGTCACCCACCTGTTACCGGCGGAGTCATATCCGAAGTTTTGCGTCCAGCCGCTCGCTCCTGTCTGTGTTTCGACAGCAGTGGAAAGCCGGTTCAACCCGTCATAGGTAAACGTCTGGACCCGTGGATTCGTGGAATTGCTGTCCAGCAGCGAGCTGTAAGTGATGGTCTGGCTGTAAACGTTCCCGTTGTTGTTGGTGCACTTGTCCGCCGAATTCGCCGTGGGGCAGTGGGAATTTATCAACACCAGCAATTGCAAACTACCGGTCGTCTTGACAAAATTGGTAATGTTCGGCTGCAACCTCGAATTGAAGGACGTAAACTCGGTCCCGCTCTGCATTGTGATGGAACCGATGGGTCCATGCGGTGCGTACGTCACCCCGGTTACGTAATTCGTTCCGCCCTGCGACTGCACGCTGACCGGACGGCTGGCATTGTCCACGCCATAGTTCACGGTGCGTCCGGAAGGGTATTGCATCGATTTAACGGTCCCTGCCAAATTATACTGGTAAACGAACTCGTATGGATCGGTTGGCTGCCCATTGTTGATAGTCTGCGTTGACAGGCCCGCCCGGCCCATCTCGTCAAAAAAGAAATACTGGGTAGTGACGTCATTCGGAACCGCACCCGAGCGCACCATCGTCAACCGCCCCAGCATGTTGCCGCCGGTTGGCGCCCCGGCGCAAGACCAGGGAACAAAGATGTTTGGTCTGCCGCGCGTGAACCCATGGTTGGTGCTCGTGTCGCCATCGTAGCAATAAGTCACAGGAGGCGTGGAATCCGAATATTGCTTGGCGCCTAGCCGGTTAAGGTTATCGAAGCCGAATGTAGTGTAGATGCCGCGTCCATCGCCTTTTTGCAACAGATTGCCGTTGTAGTCGTAGATGTAGTTAATCGTGCCGCTCTCCGGATTCGTCGCTGTTGTCAGCCGGCCTAGGGAGGAATAGGCGAAACTCCTGGGCAAACCATTCGCATGCGTAACCTGCATCAGGTTCCCACGAAAATCATAGGCGTAGGTGGTGGTGTAATTGTTGACCGACGGGTCTTCCACAACTTTGATGAGTCTTCCCGCGGCATCCATCGTCAACTTCCGCGTGGCTCCGGTTTCATCACTTATAGTGGTGGTCGCGCCGTCATAAAACGTCGTTACCGTGCCCATGGCATCGAGGTTCGATCCCCATGGCGATGGAAGGGCCGCGCCGTTAAAATGAGCGACTTCAACCACCCTGCCAAGAATATCCCGCTTCGTTCGGGTCCACCCGCTGATAGTGCCACCCACGTGAGGGTTCGATGTTGCATCATAGGTGAAACCAGAACTAGCCAACGCTGTGATGTGCTGAGTGGTTGCCCCGTCCGGGCCGGTGCTGAGGGCCGTCTGTCCTCGCTGGTCCATTTGCCGGGTGCTTGTCATCTGTTGGTCCAGAACAGAATCCCGGTCAGCCCCGGAACTGACGGAAAGCGGCAATGGGGAATTCGAGGATGTGCTACTTTCAGAGTATCCCATCGCCATGTGCCGCTCCGTCGGCTTGCCAACGGCTTCTACGATCTCGGAGGCTCTGCCTAACGAGTCATAAATGCGCGATCTCACAATACCGTTCACATCCGTAAGCGATGTCATCAGGCCGCTGCTACAATCCCAGTCTTGGGAAATTGTCATCCCGGCGCGCGTCACGCTTGTTGGGTAAGACCCAACTCTTCCGTAACACTTGTTGAACGAATAACCGGTGGCGATTCCGTTCGGATCCGTAATGGATGTGACGTTGCCCCCAGCGTCGTATGAGAACAATGTCTTAATCGAGTTGCTATCGCTCATTGGCGAGGAATAGGGTGTTGCGGAAGTCGAATCCCATTGCCGCGCTACAGTCAGGTTACCGGTCGTAAGTGGATTGTCATACGTGTTCTCGACATGTGCGGGAGTCCCCACTCCGGTAGCTCCGGTAATATCCGACTTCAATAGGCTGTCCAGTTTCGGCGCTGTTGGGGAAACGTTCCAGTACGCATCGGTGGAGTTGACATTGTTAATCGATGAGTCGCCGCATCCTTTAGTTTGGTCGCCATCCAGGCTGCTTCCGGGCGTTCGTGCGTACGTATTGCTAACTGATCTGATCAGCGTACTATTCGCCGTTGGACCTGGAGCTGGAAACGCAATCGGATTGGTAGCCGTCGATATCGCCTGGCCGAAATCATATGCGTTTTGGCTAAGCATGTTACCGTTGCGGTCATAGCTGTAAATGGTCGATGAAGTCCCTGTCGCCGTTCCCGAGGAACTGAAAACAGTGCGGAACTCCGCCTTGATGTATGGGTTACCTGCTTGGTTGGAAAAAATCTGAATTGGGCAGTTTTTCCGCCAGATTCTATCGGTCCGGGAATAAATCTGAGAGCCATACTGCTCAACAATCGCCCCAACCCGGTAGCTGGTAATGCCCGGATCGCCACTCAAGGCGTAATGATAATAGGTCTTGGTGCCGCCGTCAGGATACGTGACAAACTTGCTGGGCACCGTGCCGAAGCTCCAAGCCCCATACGCCCAGGAATCGGTCCTACTAACGCCTGTCGAATCCAGATAGGTAGAGGTCTTCGCAACAACGGAATTCATCAAAGCCTGTGGCGTCCACGTCTCAATTGTATCGGCCGCTTTGTATTGGTAGCTGTAGGAAACAGTCTCCCCATACGGCATAGTCATCTGCTTCAACTCACCCCGCCCTCTGTCTGTGTTGTTGGAGTTGTATTGGAAGGTGTAGGTTAGCTGCGTAGCATTATCTGCGGCTGGCAGCAGGATCTGCGATACGCCGCTAGTTATTGGTGACGCAGACTCGCACAACGAGGAAGGCATACCGTCGACGCAATAGTAACTGAGTTGATAGCCGCCGGAAGTGGTGCCCCAGGTCACCGTCCAGTAGAGGGGTGTTCCGTTCGCGCCAGGGCCTGAAACAATATCCACGCCCTGAGCAGATGGTGTCAGCGTATTCGAAAGCGTGATCTGCCGCCCCAAAGAATCGGAAATGGTGGCCGTCGGAACCCCATTCACGACGGCTGGCGTAATCGTAATCGTATTTCCGTTCCTGTCTATGATCTGTTCCACCTGGGAGTTGGTAAGCCCTTTACCCACAACCCGGCTGCCGTCGGGACGGTAAAAGACCCAGGAAGTATCAGTTATCGTATATTCAAGACGCGAGAACGTTCCATCGTCAGTGTAGTAGACCAACGTTCCCGTAACCGGAGAGGTGCCGCATCCCGTAGAAACAAATCCAACGGGCGATACCTCAAAGTAGCCTGAATTATCGGAATGATAGCCCTTGGCATTCAACAGATGCTGGCTGCCGTCAGGAAAAACCATACTCAGCCGGTGGGAGTACTTGAATTGGTCAGCATTGGAATTGCAGTCAAGGCTGTAAGGGAAACTTTTTTCTTCATCATTGAGCCAATAATGCCAGCTGTAATTCCACCCGCCGCCCGTCGTACTGCTTACGATGTTGGTCGGAATCGCGCAATGGACGTTGTCGCAGATTTGGCTACCAAGCTGCAGATCGAAGATCTGGGAATTGTACACGAGTCCAACGGAAAAGGAGGACCCGCCTGGTCCCGCAGGCAGCGAAGCAAGGGGAATGTGTAACATCAGATTCCCACTTTCCACCCCGATGTTTTCGATTCCACCAACATCGAAGGTACGGCCGGCTACAATTCCGCGATCCGCCAGTTGAGGCCAAGTGGGCAGAATGGGAGTTTGCGTCTGGCTCAAAGCATGGCCGCAAAGCAACAGAACAAGCCCAGCCACTTTTAGGCTCGGCGCCGGCCAACCAAACCCGTTTGATATCAGATTTTTTGGGCGGGAATCCTCGCCAAGTTTGCCGGGCATTCTCTGTTTCGCGTGCAAGGCTTCAATAGAAATACGGATCATTGGAATCGTCTCCTTACGGGTTCGCGAACTTCCCATCGCTGGCAGCCGGAACAGCGGCAAAATTCGTATTAGTAAACCGTAGTTGCTCGGCGCCATCCGTTACCCTCACAATCGTGCCCGGCACGAAATTGCCATTCACCGCGTGCCATCCCTTAAACTGAGTCTCAATCCTCTTCGGCCCGATAAAGTACGCAACATGATCCAGTAGATGGGTTTGGGAATCGAAGTAGTAGTGCTTGCGCCGAACATTCGCCGCGCCCAACGAGGGACTGGGTAGCGTCATTTCATAGATATCGAAATAGGGTCCCACTGACTTTGCGCCAAGGCTACCGTCTCCACGCGCCCAATTCATCAGCAAGCGCAGATGCTTGGCTACTGGAAGGCTGGGGATAATCCCGTCCATTGTGTCTTCCAGAAAGCTTTCAACGATGTCACTGTCATCCTGAGACGGGTTCCCCTGCCCTATAGGATGGCTTCCATCGTGGACAACTGATTTCGTTTGTTCCTCATATCGGAATTTTCGCGGAAACTCCGTGTAGATCGTTACCGTGACCGGACTTCCTCCCATGCGTGTGAGGGAGCCCACCAGCGTAATTCGCTCTTGTCCAGCGACTTGAAATCGGCTTCCCAATGCCTTTACTTTGGGTTGGAGGCCAGCGGGAACGGAAACTGCCGGTGGTAGTGCTTGCTGTTTATTGCCTTGAGCGGGCAGCATGCAAGCGAACAAGAGCCAGGATGCTGCCAGACGCAATATCCGAATGGAGCCAGTGGAAACGCGGTGTTTTTGGCCTCGCTGAATTTCTGAGGATCTTCTTAAGTGTGTCATTGTATGCTCCAAATTCTCAGGGGACCTTGGGGTCGATAGCTACCAGCCTTTCGCCCACGTATATGTATTCGCGATTGAAGTTCGGCTGCGCCGTTACTAACAGTAAGCTAGAAGCGCTGGAAACCGAATTCGTTGAGTCCTTTGCTTGAACTATAATAATTGCGCTCTTCGTCTTCGTCGTGGTCGAGATGTGCATTACTCCCGCTCCATCTCCAGTTAGGCTTGTCGGTGTAAATGTCGCCGTGGATCCGGTTGGAAGTGTACTAGTGACAGTAAAAGTTGTCTGACCCGTAGTTCCCACTACGTTCAGCGGAATGGAAACGGAACTGCCGGGCGCAACACTAATGGTTGGCTGAGGCAGATTCAGGTAGATTCCAGTCGGTGCGGTGACCACTAAGCTGAACGAGCCATTGAGACTGCTGCTCCCGTCGGAGGCTGTAATGGCGAGAGGATAGGTTCCGGGTGTCAGAAATCGCGAAGTCGATATTCGCAAAGAAGGCGATCCCCCACCGGAATTTGGAAGCGTCCAACTTGCAGGTGTGAAGGACGCAGAGATCCCTGTGGGCCAAACCGTGCCCACAAGGGCGCCAATCGTTCCAAACGAAACAGTACCAGAATACACTGAGTATGGAAGCACTCCAAACGGGACGTCAATGAATCTGCCTGCAGAAACAGTCAGCGGTGTTGGTGGTTGGAAAAGCGCGGATGTAGGGTCGAAGCGGAACGACGTTGCGTTATGGACGAATAGATCCGGGCAGTTATTACCATTATTGAAGCTGGAGGGAGACACAATATGGTTTTGGGCATCGGTTACCGAAACTCTCTCCCCGTAACCAAAATAGATATAGGTGTAATCGACATTGGCGGGTGGAGTATATTGGACGCTGTTGGAGGTTCCTGTTTGGATGACTGTGTTGGACCAGGAGTAACCGTAGGGCGGTGTTCCGCCAGAGGCCAGTGCACGCCATGTGACTTGCGTTCCCCTGGTAACCAACGACGATGAAATCGTGCAGCTTAATGTCAATGCTCCTGTAATCGAAACTGGGAAGTTCAGGATGAGAGTAAGACCGGGTTGGCTCACAGCAACAGGTACGACATAGGAGCCCCCCGGCGTGCTGGTGTTAGCGGCTACCGTCAGTATACCCGCACTACTTATGCTGGCGGTAAGTCCTGCTGGCACAGACACGACAGAATACGTCAGTGGTGGCAGCGCCACTCCTTGCACGTTCGATGATGCAGAAATAGTGATGGCACTTGAGGTCACTGTCTGGTCTAGTCCATTCGTCCCAGGTTGCGGGGCTGTCATTGCGATCGATGATGGGCTCGCGCTGGAAGTGAAATCGACAGGAACGGTATATGTGCCCACTTGGGTCCAGGTCGTGTCGACTCCGGCCTGATCGTATGCCTCAAGATAATTGCCTTGGCTGCCGGCGAAAGCAGGCTTGAAGGTGACGTCTACCGTGACAGCGAGTTGCCCCAAAGGGTTATTTGCAAAAGACGATTTGCTGCCGTCAATTGTGCATTGGGAATTTGTTGAAGTTCCCGCTTGTTGTGGAACGAGTGAGGTCTGCCAATTGTTGCCAGGATCGTTGGAAAGGGCGAGAGTATGCGAGGCTACATCGAACTTGATGTAACACGCATTCTGTCCGGTAGTGTTCGCGCCTAACAAGAAGAACAACTTGGATAGGTAGCCAGATCCACTTGGGCTCAAAACCGTCCAAGTGAACTGGGTTGTATATCCCGCTCCGCTTGATGGTATCACAGAGATAGCGCTCGGGGCGGTTTCGACCCATGCATGAAAGGTGGTGGGGCTCCCCGCAGTTGCGTGGAATCCAGGATTTAGCTGAATGCAGTTACCCGCAGTAAACGTTACCGAGGCGCCGCCGCTCGCGGAGAAGTTGTTCGCAACTTCTGAGTTGTTTGCGCCAAAAGGACTTGTTCCTGCAGTTGTGATTGTCTGGTCGGGAATTGTGACTATGGGAGACGGGCACTGCCCCCATCCCGAGGCGGGCAGCAGTATTGCAAATAGCATCCGCACTGCAAGGGATTGTCCTTCTCTCCCGTTGTTAATCTGTCCGGTATTGCGGCTTGGGGTCTTCACCTGTTCACCTGTCTCGGGTTGCTTCGGGTGTGTTCGCCATACGGTCGTTGCTGACAAAGTTGTGTTTCTTGCGCAGGCTACGGATTCCCTTTTCTTTCTTGGTCATGTGCAGCATATGATCTTCTCTCACAGCCTGAAGCTTTGGGCCTGATATCGTCATTTGGCCAGCCCTGTCACCGAAAGCGCAAAACTCTTGGGGGCCGGATCCCCGGTCGAGTGTTGAAACAACTGTTGGTACGCCTGCGAATTAGCGCTCGCAGGTAACGGGCTTCCGGCAGTGTCAGCAAGTTTTAAGTCCTGACTTGATGCGTGGAAGTTCAAAGGGGTGTCCAGCGGGACGACAAGACGGTACAAATACGTTTGAGGCGGAACTGCTGCGGCTGGCTTACCTTGTACGCTTGCCGATGAAACCCCTCGCCCAATATTAATAGCCGGATAAAAAATCCCTTTCGGTCCCCAAACTCCCAAAGTCAGCTCCGGGGTTCGTCCATCGTTAGTCTTCTGTCTCAGAGAATCCTGGTTGTCAATAACTTGTATGTTCAAGACGGAGGCCGGGTTTAGCTTCACCTGGGTGCCGTTGACTGCCTGCGCGGCGGAGAGCGAGATCTTGATTGGACTGCCGTTCCACCGGCATGGGTCCAAATACTGTGCGGTTTCGACCTGCACACAAACGGAATACATGCCAGGCGCTAGACTTCTAATGGAAAACGATCCATCTGCGCCCGATCTCGTGTTCCTTGCAAATGCAGGTACGCCTCCGCGGATTGCCCTCACGATGGCCGTTGGAATGGGCTTTTGTGTTTTACCGTCCATGATTGTCCCTTGGATACTCGATGTACCCGTTTGGCCGGAGCAAATAAGACTGCCCAACATCATCGCCACAATAGTTTTCATACTATTCTTCCTCCCGTTCAACTTGCCCGCTCTCACGGCTTGGCAGTAATCAATTTCTGTTCCAGTTGTTTCACCCTCGACCGAAGTTCGCTGTTCTGCTCCTCCGCCTTGATCATGTGCAGCGTCAATTCCTCAATCTTCGCCAGCAGCTTCGCCTGCATCTCCCCCACGCTGACACCCTTCTCTTTGACCTCCGCCTCCGAGGGGATATCCGGCAGGTGGTGGTTCGCCTGTATGTAGGCGCGAACCTCGCTCAACGGTTTCAGCCGGTATCCCGGCCGAAAGACGTAGTCGGCCCACTGCGCATTGGTAACAACCACTTCCCTCGCGCCGATTGATCCCTCCACGGCCAGTTTGTAGGTGCTCAGGTTAGTTGTCCCAATCCCCACATTGCCGCCGTAAGGCTGAAGGGAAAGCCCCGTATCGCTTTGGACACCGCCGAAAATGTCATTGTGAAACATTGTGACCCGGTGCCAGTTCCCACCGAGGCTGCGGATAGAGATACCATTTGTGTCCCCAGCTTGCCGGTTGTAAAAGACATATCCGTCCGTCGTATTTGTTCCTAACGTAAAGTACCAATACCGGTTGATTGAATCGTTCACATTGCCGATCCCCAGGGAATGATTGGTTGTTCCCGAAAGGAACTCCTGAACAGGGCCATTGCTGCCCAGTATTTCCAGGGGTATAGTCGGAGACGGAACCCCAATACCGACATTTGAACCGCTGCAATAGATTGGGCTGGGGCATTGGCCCCACACCGATGGCGCTATCGCCATCCACGTCAGCGCCAACCCGGCGCGCAATGCGCTAACCGGCACACAAAATGATCGTTTCATTCCGCTCCTCACCTCTCCGCCTAGCTCCGTCACAATCACAAGCAACTGTCCCACCCGCTTCACTTTCCAACCTTTTCCGCCGCCTCTAGGCGCGCAACCCGCGACCACAACTCGTGATTCTGTTCTTCCAATTTCGTATTCCGCTCCTCCGCCCGGATCATGTGCAGCGTCAATTCTTCAATCTTGGCCAGGAGCTTCGACTGCATCTCGCCCATATTCACACCCTTTTCCTTGACCTCCGCCTCCGAAGGGATATCCGGCAGGTGGTGATGTTCCTGGATGAACGAATTCACCTCACTCAACGGACGCAGCCGGTAATCCGGCCTGAACACGTAATCGGACCAAGTGCCGTTGGTGACAATGACTTCCCTCGCGCCCACGGCTCCCTCGACCGAAAGTTTGTACGGCGGGGCCACCGTCCCAATGCCTACGTTGCCACCAGTTGAGATCGCTATCCCGGGCAGATTTTGAAAATAGTTTATGAGGATCGGGCGCGCGGTCTGATCGTTGGTACCAATAACGATCGGATCTGGGACTATACCGAGAGCAGAATAGTATGGCCCCGAAAAATTAAAGAAGTGCGCAGTTGATTTCCCTGTTTGTTCTATTGTGAACGAACCGTCTTTCAGTACCAACCTTCCGGAAGTCGGGTTTGTCGCCCCAATCCCCACGTTGCCGCCGATGCAATTGATGATTGAAGTGCCAGTCAACGAGCCGCAATCGCCCCATGCGGCTCGGGGAACACAAACCAGAAACACCAAGGCCATGCACATGACGGCCGCTCTGAAATGAAACATTGATCGCACTTCATCACCCCCCTCCAAGTTGAAACGCTCCCCACGCGTCACGGCCGTAGGCCCATCGGCATCTATCGCGGAAGTCCGAGTCACACCTGTAGCCACAACTCTCCCAAATGCCTTCCAGCAGCAAAGTTGCATGCGCCAATCGCCATAAGGCGCTGCACGTTGGAAAATTCGACCAATAAAAGGAAATGTGAAGGATACTACAGAATCGACAATCTGAAAATCGCCCCCCCCCAGCACATTCCATGCCAATTGCGTGGAATTCGCTTTCATAGGGGACAATTGTATCGTCGTTTCGATCATGGAAGCCCAGTGTATTCGCAATTCGTGACAAGTGTCAACATATTTCTCGATCATTCCGGAATCTTTTTCTCAAGCCGTCCTGAAATGGACACAAGCTTGCGGTCGGCACCTGAACTGCTCCCAGCCCAATGAAAACGATTTTACCTGTATATTCCGCACAGCTTGCATTAATTGCGGCCCGTCCGCCATACTCCCGCGCGCTCTTCAACCGCTTTTCTACCCAAGAAACTGCCAATTCGAAATTGCATCCAGTTTCATCGCAACCCGCCGTTCCAAACAGCAAACAAAGACATGGCTGGTGAACCATCACGGCTTCTCGATCTTTATTTCTGCAATCTCATCAGCTATTTACGCAAATCGCCCAGCGCTCTTCCCACAAGGCTCTGTTAAAAACAATGCAAGGAGGCTCTTATGAGCACGCATTTTTCACCGTCCGCAACCAGCAAAAAATCCTTGGCCTACCCAAGCCCAACCCAAGCGCGAACAAACCACTCCCCACCAACCAGATACCCTGTGGATAAATCGCTCTTCTTGGGTTCCCGGGTTAATTTTCAATTCTTGGGTTCCTACCCACGGGAAAACTGCGCCTTGCATCCTCGGTTGGGGCGGGCGATTCGCCGGTCGGGATTTGGACTTCGGGACTTCTGCCACTGGCCGGCAATCAGGCACAATTCTACAAGCCGCCGCCCGTTGCGCAATAATGGAAGCGGAATCAGGTTCCGCTTCCATCCGCCCAGGGGATCCATCGTGCTCAGACCCGCACTCTTATTCATTTCGGTTGCAGCACTCACGACGGCTCTCGCCGCGGAGCCCGGCCGCGACCCTGAGTTCGCCCGAGTCCCTTTTGACGAATGGGTAGCGCAGGGCAAGCCTGGTCCATTCAAGTGGAGCTTCCACGTCAGCAAACCGCAGCTTTCGGTTCACCAGCGGATGTTCGCCAGCACGGAGGTTTTGATCGATGGTATAGAGCTAGCCAAGCGTCGCGGACAGGGCAAGTTTGTCATCTTTGTTCAGATCAAGGACGCCAATGACAAAATCTACCAGGATCACGGCGACATCGACCTGGAAAAAGTAGAGGAAGCCGTAAAATCATCCAACATCACCTTCACCGATTCCGCTTTCTACCTGCCTGGTGAATATCGTGTGGAAGTTGCCATCTACTGCGCCGCTACAAAGGAATTCGGCGTACGAAAAACAACCCTGCACGTTGCCGCTCCGCTTGGCGACATTGCGCTGGTAAACAGTTGGCGCGACTTGCCGCCGGTTGAGATCCGGCCAGTGGCGGAGCCGCCCGACAGCTGGTTCCTGCCTTCCATTAAGGGACGCGTGCATTTTACGGCGACACCGAAAACGCCGCTGCTGATCGATCTGGTGGCCAACATCACACCCTCGGAGCACGAAAGCGGCTCACTCCACATTCAGGATCGGAACCTCAGCTTTCTTATTCCTGCGCTGAAAGTGTTGGCGCATTCGGAGTACGGCAGGGCTTCGGTCAATACGTCGCTCGTGGATCTGGTCCGCCAGAAAGTCACGTTTCTGCAGGAAAAAGTAACTAAGCTCGATTGGCTGGGAATGCGTAGCGCCCTAGCCTCCGCCGACCCTGGCATCATCGACGTCAAGACTCTGGAAAAACAACAGCAGAAGGTCCGCTTCTTTCTGCGCGAGATCAACAAGCGGGTGGGCGAAAAGCCGTCGTCGCGCGTGCTGGTTATTCTAAGCAGCGCTGTCACCTTCGGCCGTGGCGAGGAGATGGAACCGCTACACCTGGAGACGCCGACCGATTGCCGGGTCTACTATATTCGCTATCAGGCCGAGGGCGCGCGGCTCCTCTACGGGCCGCAGCCGCCGATGGGACGCAGGCGGCGCGGCGGCCCAATCGGCGGGGGCGGCCCAACATTGATCAGCCCTGAGGCCGACCAATTGGCTCCGATGCTGAAAGCGCTATCGCCGAAGATTTTCGATGTGAAGTCAGCGGCCGATTTAAGAAAAGCGATTGGCACGATTATGACCGACATTTCGGGGATGTAATTCCATGGAACACCAAACACCGCTTACATCGGGACGCTTGATCGGCTTCGCCATCACGACGAATCCGGCCAGAACCATTCACTTCTATCAACAAACCCTTGGCTTTCGCTTTGTCAGCCAGGATCAGTTTGCCGTAGTCTTCGACTGCAATGGCAGCATGCTGCGGCTGGCGATTCTGCCGGAGTTCCAGCCGCCGCAGTACACGGTGGTGGGCTGGCAGGTGGACGACATCGAACCCGTCGTCGACTATCTGGCGAAGGCCGGAGTCGAAATGATGAAGTACAGCTTTCTGCCTCAGGCGCCATCCGGCGTCTGGACGACTCCGAACGGCAACAAGGTCGCCTGGTTCAAAGACCCCGACGGCAACCTGCTAAGCGTTAGCCAGCACAATTCATAATTTACAGCGAAAACTCTTTGCGGATCTGTCCCAGGAACTGCACGATTCTGGCCGTAGGATCGCCAGGGCCCAAGGCTTCAAACGGCAGCGGGCCGCGGTATCCAACGCGTTCAATCGCCATGCGCACCTGATGCAGATCAACCGGGGTTGCCTTGCCATTATTGAAGTACACGGACTCTTTGATCTGCCAGGAAACCGCATACGGCACCAGCTTCTCGATCTCGGCGTAAGGATCGCCCTGGTGCAGGCTGCCGATGTCGAGGATGGAGCCGAACCACTCCGAACCAACCGCTTCGAGGACGCGAATGGTCTCGTCCGCACTCTTCAAAAAGTCGTGGTGATTTTGCAGGCCGACGATCACACCGCGGCTGCGGCCATAGTCGGTGCACTCTTTGAACGCGGGAATCATGTAGTCCAGCACCTTATCGAAGGTGGAGCCTTCCGGCACGGACTTGCCGGAGAACACACGCACCACCGGGGCGCCCATTTTGCGCGCCGCGTCGATCCAGTCCTTGACCAACTGAATATCGTTCTTGCGCGCGGTCGCGTCAGCTACTGAGAAGTCATTGCGTACGCCGGTGCCACTGATCATCACGCCGTTCACGAAGCCCGCGCGCTTCAACTTGTAGAGATATTCGTCTGGCGGAACCTTGGGGTAACCTGGGAAATAGTAGCCGGTGGCATCGAGCGAATCGACCCGGTTTTTGGCGCAGAATTCGATCACGTCGAACAGCGTCATGGTACCGTCCATCAGCGGTTTGTTGAACGAGTACGCGTTCAACGCAAGGCGCATACGCGTGCCTGCCTGGCGTTTGATGGGGCTGGCGGCGATGGCCGGGAGCGCGGTGGCTGCGGCTGCGGCGGTGGCAAGAAAAGTCCGGCGATTCAAAGTTGTGTTCATAATGACTCCATTATTCGGGGCGGGGTTTAGGGAGGATAAATTTAATGCGCGTGGCTTTGCCGCCGGCAGGAATTGCTTGCGGTTTGCACACCAACTGCAAAGCTTCAGCCGGCGAGATGACGCGCGTGACGGTGCGGTCCGCATCGATGCCTGTCAGCACCAGCACCTTGGGAGACGGCGCAAAGATCTCAAAGACTCGCATCGACTCCGGTCCGATGGTGCAGACGGCCAGCAGTTCCATGTCTTCTTTCAAGGCGTTCTGCATGGCCTGAACCTGACCGAGAATCGTAACGGCGACGTTGTCAGGCGATGGCTGCCCGGGCGGCTCGCTGGGGCGAATCGTCTCCATCATGTCCTTGACCTGGTTGCCAATTGCTTCCTTGGCTAGTTGTTTAGTGAAATGTCCAAAACCCACATGCTTAGCGTATCGCAGTTGGCACGTCAGGATTTTTTGAGGAGGGCATAGTAGCCGCGAAACAGGACTTCTTTATCTTCGCCGCTAAACACAGGGGCGAGCGAAGATTCGCACCATGTTCGAATTTCTGCCTCAACAGCTCCCTGCGCCACCGCGTTAGAGATGTTTGTTTCGGTCATGATGTAATCGACATAAAACCGCGGCGAAACTGATAGCGGAATTTCGAAGGGCGTCTGCGAGACCATGCGCAGCGGCTTCGAAATGCGGCCCAGTATCTCGCCATCCAATTGATTGATGGGATCGGGCGGAGCAGGGAATCTGGCGAGGAATTCGTCGAACCAGACATCCAGGTCTTTTGAATCGCGAAAGCTTCGGCCTTGCGAAAAGTCATAGACAACCAGCACGCCATCGGCAGTCAGAACGCGGGCGGCCTCAGGAAAGAACCGGTCGAGGTCCGCGTAGTTCAACGAGCCCGCGGCGGTCATCAGGTCGACGGAATGGTCGCGAACCGGCAACGCTTCGGCGCGGCCAACCAGGAACGCAGCACCGGGCGCGACTTTGGCGCCGCGGCGAACCATCGCTTGCGAAGGGTCAATGGCGATGGTCTGTTCGGACGCGGCAAGCAGCGGGCGCGTGGAAAGGCCTGCGCCGCATCCAATATCCAGGGCGCGGCGGAAGAGTGTTTCGCGGCCCAACTGCGCGCGCACACGATCAATCACAATGGGGTGAATCGGCGGCCTTGCATTCGCATAGCCTTCACCCATGGAGGAGGAACCAAACAAGTCAGCCATAATACCTACTAGAATCGTAACGCATGGCTACTTCCAAAACATCCCGCCCCTACCAATGGCTGGCTCAATTCAACGATCAATTGGTAACGTCGCACCGGCCCATTTTTGCGCAGGCCCGCCAGCACATTTTGAGCCCCATTCTTAGCGAGGTTGATTCCATCTGCGATCTGGCCTGCGGCACTGGCGGTACGGCCATCGCCTTCGCCAAAGCCGGCTTTCGCGTGTGCGGTGTGGATCTATCGCCGGAGATGATCCGCGTGGCGCAGGCCAAGACCGCGAAATCGAAAAAGAAGATTGAATTCACCGAGGGTGACATGCGATCGTTCCAACTTGCCGAGCCCGTGGATCTGATCACCTGCGAATTCGATGCCCTCAACCACGTGCCGAAGAAAAGCGATTTGCAGCGCGTGGCCAAGTCCGTTGCGAAGGCGCTACGGCCTGGCGGATATTTCTATTTCGACGTGAACAATCTGCCTGCCTTTGAAAATGTCTGGCCGCTTGGCTGGTTCCAGGAAAAGCCTGAGTTCGCGGTTATGTTGCACGGCGGCCATAGAGAGGGCGAAGACCGCGCCTGGATTGACGTGGAATGGTTCATCAAGGAAGGCGAGTTGTGGCGTAAGCATCATGAGCACGTGGAAGAGGTGTGCTGGACAAGGAAAGAAATTCGCGAAACGCTCACGGGCGCGGGCTTCAAAATCATAGGCTCTTTCGATGCGACACTATTCTTTCAAAACGACCCCTACGTAAAACCGGGCTACCGCACGTTCTATCTGGCTCGATACAATCGAACGATATGAAATTCTTCTTGCTTGTTTCGACACTGGCGGCGAACCTTATCGCGCAGACGATTCCCGCGGCAGATCCGGCGCAGGTTGGCCTCGCCAAAGACCGCCTGGCGCGCATCGCCGTTCACATGAATAAGCAAATCGAGTCGGAGCACATGTCGGGCGCCGTGGGCCTGGTGCTGCGCAACGGCAAGGCGGCCTACTTTGATCAATGGGGCTACATGGATCGCGACGCCAAGACCCCGATGCGCAAGGACACGATCTTCCGCATCTATTCCATGAGCAAAGCGCTCACCGGCGTGGCCGTGATGATGCTGTACGAAGAGGGCCGCTTCTTTCTGAATGATCCGGTGTCGAAATATCTGCCTGAGTTCAAAAAACTGCAAGTGGGCGTAGAGCATAATGGCCGAGTGGTTGCCACCGAGCCTTCTGAGCGCGAGATCACCATCCGCGATCTGATGCGCCACACTTCAGGCGTGGTCGACTACAACGGCTCGCTCGATGCCGATGGCGTTCCGTATCTGCGCAAGTACAATCTGCAGCAGCCCGATATCTCGCTGACCGAAGTGATCACGCGCATAACCAAGATCCCGTTGATGCATCAGCCGGGCACGACGTTTCATTACGGCTATTCGATCGATGTTCTGGGGCGGCTGGTGGAAGTGGTCTCAGGCATGCCGTTTGACCAGTTCGTGGAGCAGCGCATTACCAAACCGCTTGGCATGGTCGACACCGGCTATTACGTTCCAGAATCGAAGTGGAACCGTTTCGTGGTCGTAGACATGCCTGCCGGAGAAGGCAAGGTGAAACGCGGCACGGCCGCACAGCAGGAATGGCCGCGCAAGAAGCCCGCCGCCGCGATGGGCGGGCAGGGCATGGTGTCGACCGCGATGGATTACGCGCGATTCTGCCAGATGCTCTTAAATGGCGGCACGCTCGATGGCAAACGCATTCTGGGGCGCAAGTCCGTAGAACTGATGTCAGCCGATCATCTGGGAACACTGGGCCGCACGCGCGGGCTGGCAACACTGGCGCCGGGAATCGGCTTTGGACTGACCTTCGCGATCGTGCAGAATCCTGGTCAACTGGGCGCGCTTGGCACCGTTGGTGAATACTACTGGGGTGGCGCGGCTGGCACCAAATTCTGGATCGACCCGAAGGAGAAGATCGTCACGGTTTTCATGGTGAACATCTTCCCCTCGCCCGGCGGTGCGCCCGATCTGGGCAATCAGTTCAAGACGCTGGTTTATCAGTCGATCGTCGACTAGTTGCTCTTCTCGCGGAGCCTTTCTTCCACATCGTCCAGCTTATCGGCAAGTTGATTCAACTTGCCCGAAAGCGCTTGGATTTCGGCCTCCGCACGGCGATTCACGTCGTAGTCGAGTTCGCCGCGCAGGCGGTCCTTGGCATCCTGGCGATTCTGGCTCATCATGATCACCGGAGCCTGAATCGCGGCCAGCATGGAAAGAAATAGATTGAGCAGGATAAATGGATACGGATCCCAGGCCTTCAGTCCAAGCAGGACATTGATGGCGGTGTAGACAACCAGCACGACGCCAAAAGTGATGATGAAGGTCCACGACCCACCGAAGCGCGCCACAACATCGGCGATGTGGTCGCCAAAGGTTGTTGTCGATTCGATCAAATCGTTGGGATTTCTTGCAGCGCGGATGCGCACCAACTGCTGCGAGGCGTGAAACTGTTTGCCCAGCACGGTAAGCATGTCCATTCCTGCTTGCGGCTTCTGTTGCAGTAGCGCGGCAATATCGTTACGGTCGACTTCCAGCAGCGTGGTCTCTTCGACCGCCATTGCGGAAGTCTGATGCGGAGTCTGTTCCAGCATTGAAGCGAAGCCGAAGAAGTCGCCGTGCTCGGGCTCGTCAACGATCACCTCCTGCTGATCTTCGTCAACAGTGGTGACACGGACTTTGCCGCTGATCATGACGTAAGCCTGACCGGTAGTATCGCCGGCCTTATAAATCCGTTGCCTCGCGGAATAGCGCTTCAGTTCAACTTGCGAAGCCAGTACCGCGGTTTCGTCGTCATCGAGTAAAGCGAATAAAGGTACGTGTCGGAGCTCTTCAGGGTCACAGGGCATAGTTGTCCTCGTCCGGTTTGGTTGATTTGTCCTTTGTAAGGATTCCATACCGGACGAGGCGGAGGCAAGGTAATTAGAAGTTGTTTTCGTCAGCAGATGGACCGTAAATCGCCGGCACGGGAACATCGTTCAGGCGCAGATACACAGTGAGTTGCCCACGATGATGGATGACGTGATTCAGGATCATCCCACGAACCACGGCTCCGCGCGGCATGGCGAACATTACATTTCCTCCGCTAAGCAACGACCACTGGGCTCCGAACGCCTCGTCGCTGGTGGCTTCCAGCGCAGAGCGCGCGGCCTTCACGTTCTTATCGAACGATTCAAGCAATTCGGCGACCGACTTCGCAGGTTCTTCTTTGTAAGGCGGAGCGCCGACAGGTTGAATATCGAACGAATCGGATTTTAGGGTGTCGACCAACCACCCGATCATATTTTTGATGTGGGTTGCCAGGCCAATCATCGTGAATGATTTGGCATGGGGGGTGTAGTCGAATTTCGCTTCTGGAATACGTTCCAGGGCCTTTCGGGTGTTCGCCATCTCCTGATCGAATTCAGGCAGCATCATTGCGGCAATAGACATAGGGTCTCCTTTTCTTCGGCTCTTCGGGGGAAGTTTCGCTTTTTGTTCGCCTAGTCAGAATAGCGCTGACAGATGCGGAATGCAAGTGAAAAGTTGGTTAAATGTTTGGCAGGTAATGATGAATCGATGGTACTGAAGGCGTTCAGTCCGAAAGAGACATTTCAACGAAGCGAATACCGGTATTCGGATGAGAGACCGTGCCATGTGCTGGTTGGTCCCAACGCATTGGCCATAGGCTCAGAACTCCTGACCTGGGGGAAATCAAATTGAGCCGAGTTTGTAGATCAAAGTTAGTTTTGTCCCCGGAAAAACGGTCTTCGTCTCATTCAGCTCTGCGAGCAGAAGTTCGATGGCGCGATTGTGCGCAGG
>CAIRSA010000279.1 GCA_903881085.1 uncultured Acidobacteriia bacterium | reverse complement strand
ATTCGCTCACCAAATCGGAAGCTCGCCTCATCAATGCAATGTAAGCGACATTGGATTGGCAATCTGCTCGCCGAGTGGCACTCGCCCTTCCGGATCTATCTTAACGCTTCTTGCCGGTTCCCCTGCCAGTCTTCCGCCACAATCTGTTACCACCTCGAAGCGTCATTTCAACCGGGTGAAATCCCCCAATCGGGTGCATAGTCTCACTTCTCGCCGGTGCCCGATACAGTAGAAACAACTCTTTGGCAATGGAACACCACATGCAAGTGGTGCTACTAGATGCACCCACAGAGTTGGCACCCCCAATTCGACCAAAAACGCACCTCCGCGGCGCGCGCCGTAGAACTGGTCCGCAGCAATGAACGACTGTGGATCCAGCCAAGCTGCGCGACGCCGCAGGTGCTGATCGAAGCCCTCACCAGGCGCGCCTATCAGCTTCAAAATGTGGAACTTTGCCACATGTTGACTCTGGGCGACGCGCCCTACGCCCGCCCTGAATTTGAAGGCCACTTCCGTCACAACGGCCTCTTCCTGGGCGGCAACGTCCGCGAAGCCGTGGCCAGCGGCCGGGCCGACTACACGCCCATTTTTTTAAGCGAAATCGAACAGCTGTTCACCTCCGGCGATATGCAGCTCGATGGCGCGCTGATTCAAACCTCTCCGCCCGATGAGCACGGCTTCCTCAGCCTCGGTGCCAGCGTGGATTGTACCCTCACCGCTGCGCGCCAGGCCCGCTACGTCATCGCCGAGGTGAATGACCAGATGCCGCGCACCATGGGCGACACCTTCCTGCACATCAGCGAAATCACCGCCATTGTCGAAACTTCCCACCCGCTTCTCGAACTTCCCGCCGAGCCTTCCAGTCGTCTCCAGGAGCGCATCGCCAAGAACGTAGCTTCTCTCATTTCTGACGGCGCGACTCTTCAGCTGGGGATCGGCGGGATCCCCGACGCCGTGCTGCGCGCGCTGACTGACAAACACGACCTGGGCATCCATTCGGAGATGTTCTCTGACGGCATCATCCCGCTGATCGAAGCGGGCATCGTCAACGGCGCACGAAAGTCGTTGCATCCGGGCAAAGTGGTCGCCGGCTTCGTGCTTGGTTCCAAGACGCTGTTTGACTACATCCACGAAAATCCAACCTTCGAATTCCACCCCACAGCTTACGTGAATGACCCGTTCCGGATCGCCCAAAATGACCGCATGATCGCCATCAATTCGGCGATTCAGGTGGATCTCACCGGCCAGGTGTGTGCCGATTCCATCGGCTCGCGGCCCTATTCCGGCTTTGGCGGCCAGGTCGACTTCATGCGCGGCGCTGCCCGCTCCAAAGGCGGCAAGCCGATCATCGCGCTGCCCTCCACCGCCTGCCACGATAACATCAGCCGCATCGTTCCCGTGCTCGACACCGGCGCGGGCGTGGTCACTTCGCGCGCCGACGTACATTACGTGATCACCGAACACGGCATCGCCTACCTGCATGGCAAGACGCTGCGCCAGCGCGCCGAAGCGCTGATCGCCGTGGCCGACCCCAAGTTTCGCGACGGACTCTATGAATTCGCCGCAAAAGCCCACTTACTGGAACCGCAACACTCATTAGTCGCTTAGGGAGGCGCATATGCCCATCGCGCAAAAACCGGATCGCGGAATGGTCCACACCAATCCCATGGAATGCAAAGGCTGCGGCCTCTGCGTGGAGGCCTGCCCGCCGCATGGTCTCAGCCTTTCGCCGCACCTGAACCGCTACGGCTTCCACACCGCCGTCTATAGCGGCCACGGCTGCACCGGCTGCGGCATCTGCTTCTTCGTCTGTCCCGAACCCGGTGGCATTCAAGTCCTGCGAACGGCCGCATAAAGGAGTCAGCGTATGCCCAAACAACTGATCAAATCAAACTGGGGACAGCCCGCATGTTTCCTGCGTCTTTTGCCGGAAACATGCGGGCTGTCCCCGGTTTGCCCGGTTTGCCCCACGAGATACCGCCCGCAATGCGAGTCACCCTGCAGGCGACGACCACGTTGCATGCAACCGATGCTAAATGTTGGAGATAGCTTTTCCAGATGCCTTCAACTACTCTTTCTCGGATAAAGGAGTCAGCGTATGCCTAAACAACTGATCAAAGGAAATGAAGCGATCGTGAAAGGCGCACTGCTGGCCGGCTGCCGCGCCTTCTACGGCTACCCCATCACTCCGGCGAGCGAGATCGCCGAAGCGGCCGCGAAGTGGTTTCCGCTGGTTGGCGGCACGTTCCTCCAGGCGGAAAGCGAAACCGCTGCCATCAACATGATCTACGGCGCGGCGTCCACCGGCATCCGCTGCATGACCGCATCCAGCGGCCCCGGCATCAGCCTGATGCAGGAGGGCTTGAGCTATCTGGCCGGCGCCGAACTGCCCTGCGTCATCGCCGACATCACTCGCGGCGGTCCCGGCCTGGGCAACATCGCACCGGAACAGAGCGATTACAACCAAGTGGTGAAAGTTGGCGGCCACGGCTGCTACAAAACGCTGGTGCTGGCGCCCGATTCCGTGCAGGAGATGAGCGACCTCACTTCGCTCGCCTTCGAGCTGGCCGACAAGTACCGCAACCCCGTCTTCGTCATGGCAGACGGGTGCCTGGGGCAGATGATGGAGCCGGTGGAGTTCAACACCACGGCCATCGCCGCTCCGGTTAAGCCGTGGGCCGTGATGGGCACCGCCCCGACACGCAAGAATCTGATTACTTCGATCGATCTGGAACCGGAACTGTTGGAAAAGCGCATCCTTCGACTCGACGCCAAATACAAACAAGCAGAGCGAGAGGAAGTGCGTTTTGAGCATTGGCAAACCGCCGATGCGGACGTTATTTTGGTGGGCTATGGCATCGTGGCCCGCATCCTCAAGTCAGTGGTTGAGCAGGCCCGCCGCAGGGGCATTAAAGTAGGCCTGTTGCGACCCATCACGCTCTATCCATTCCCTTCGGTAGAGCTGCGGCGGCTTGCGGAGCGGGCCACGATGTTCATAGCGGTTGAGATGAGCACAGGTCAAATGATTGAGGATGTGCGGCTCGCCGTCAACGGGCGGCGGCCGGTGGAGTTCTTCGGCCGCTGCGGAGGCATTGTGCCATCGGCCGAAGAGATTCTGGAAGCGGTCTCGAAAATCTGCGTCAAGGAGCATGCTCATGCCTGACTACCAAATCTCCCACGACCGGTCGCGCAGCTTCTTCCCGGTCTTTGCACGCAAAGCTGAGCTGCAAAACCAGACGCATTACTGCCCCGGCTGCGGCCATGGCATCGCGCACAAGCTGATCGCCCGGGCCATTGACGAGCTGGGCATTCAGGACCGGGTCGTCTTCGTCAGCCCGGTGGGATGCAGCGTCTTCGCGTACTACTATTTCGACGTCGGCAACGTGCAGGTGGCGCATGGCCGCGCCCCCGCTGCTGCTACCGGAATCAAGCGCAGCCGGCCCGAAAGCATCGTGCTCAGCTATCAAGGCGACGGCGACTTGGCCGCCATCGGCACTGCGGAGATTCTGCATGCGGCGAATCGCGGCGAACCGATCACGGTTATCTTCATCAACAACGCCATTTACGGCATGACCGGCGGCCAGTGCGCGCCCACAACTCCGCTGGATCAGAAAACCACCACCAGTCCATACGGCCGGTCGATCTGGAACGAAGGCTATCCGCTGCATGTGTGCGAAGTGCTGGCCGCATTGGAAGCGCCGGTCTACCTGGAACGCGTCGCGCTGGGCAATAACAAGCAGGTGATGCAGGCCGCCAAAGCCGTGAAGCGTGGCCTGGAAAATCAGGTGAAGGGCCTCGGCTTTTCGCTGATTGAAATTCTTTCTCCCTGCCCGACCATCTGGAAGATGCAGCCGGTAGACGCGCAGAAGCGCGTTGCCGATGAGCTCACCAAAGTCTATCCGCTGGGCGTGCTGCGCGACCGCACCAAAGACTGCCAGATGCGCCCCAAGACCACGCCCGCGCCGCCGGTTTCGGACGTCGCCAAAATCCTGGAAATCAATGGCGAGGAACCAGAGATCGCCGCCCCTGCGCCCCGCGCCGTCGATATGCGCATAAAGGTCGCAGGCTTCGGCGGACAAGGGGTTTTGATGTTGGGCGAAGTGCTGGCCGAAGCGGGCCTCGACGCCGGTCTATCGGTATCGTGGCTGCCCAGCTATGGACCCGAAATGCGCTCCGGCACCTCGAACTGCCACGTCCGCCTTTCGTCCGACCCAGTCGATTCGCCCGTGGTCACGCGTCCCAACGTGTTGCTGGCGTTGAACGAGCCGTCGCTGCATAAATTTCTTGATTCCGTTGAACCCGGCGGCTTGGTCTTCTACAACGGCGTGGCGCTACCGCTCGATACGCATCGTGAAGATGTCAACTTCGTCGTCAAACCCTTCGCGCAACTGGCCGATGAACTGGGCGAATCGCGCGCCGCCAACATGGTGATGCTAGGCGCGCTGCTCGAAGCTACTGGCATCCTTGATCAGCCTTCGGTCGACCAGGCCCTGCACCACATCGTCAAATCCGAGCGCTGGCTGACGCTCGACCACCGCGCACTTGAACTTGGCAGAGGAGTGTTCCATGAAATCGGATCCCGTTGTTTACTTTGAGAACCAGTTTGTCCCGCTAAGCGAGGCGAAGGTCAGCATCATGACCCACGCCTTGCACTATGGCACCGGAGTTTTTGACGGCATCCGCGCCTACTGGAACACAGCCAGCGCCGAGCTTTATTTAGTTCGCCCGGTGGACCATTATGCGCGTTGGAAAGCCAACTGCGGCATTCTGCGAATCAACGTCCCGCACTCTGCCGAAGAACTCGCAAAGATCACCGCTGATCTGTGCCGCCGCAACGGCTTCACGGGCAACATCTACGTGCGTCCGCTGGCCTACAAGTCAGCCGCGCGCCTGGGCGTCCATCCAGACGATACCGATGCGTTCTCGCTCATTGCCATTCCCTTCGGCGACTATCTCGATAGCCGCAACGGCCTGCACGCCGGAATCGTCTCCTGGCGGCGAGTTGAGGACAATGCCATCCCCAGCCGCGCCAAAATCTGCGGCGCTTACGTCAACAGCGCGCTGGCCAGCGACGAAGCCCGCCGAAATGGTTTTGATGAAGCGATCTTCCTCAACGAAAGCGGCCATGTTTCCGAGGGCGCCACCTGCAATATTTTCATGATCCGCAACAACAAGCTCATCACGCCGCCCGGCAGCGACAACATTCTGGAAGGCATCACGCGCGCCAGCGTCATAGAACTGGCCCGCCGCGAACTACGCTTAGAGGTAGTGGAGCGCAGCATCGAACGCAGCGAACTCTACATCTGCGACGAGATCTTCTTCACCGGTACCGCAGTGGAACTCGCGCCGGTAGTGCGCATCGATCACCGCGACGTCGCCAACGGCAAGATCGGCCCCATCACCGCCGAACTGCGCCGCCTATACTTCGACGCCACGCATTGCCGCATGCCCGCCTACGCACACTGGCTGACGCCGGTTTACAACCCCGGGGTTACGATGGAAGAGATGAAAGCGGAAGTGCGCGACGAGTGCTGGGCCGTTTGAGCAGAGCCTTCGGGCAATAATTTGGACATGACATTCCGCGTGAACTTGGAGTCCGATGCCGAGGCGGAGAGCTACTCTGCCGTTTGCCCGGAACTGCCGGGATGCGCGTCAGTTGGTGTGTCAGAGCTGGAAGCTCAGCTAGGAATCGAAGAGGCGATCCGCCTTTACATGACTGAAGTTAAGCGCTGATGAGCCTGTAATCCCGACAATAGAATAGCTGAAATCACGCACGGAATTGGTGTGGATGCTGCCTGCTAAAAGGAGAGATCTATGCTCCGTGCAGAATGTCAGCAATGCTGATCTCGCGCGGTGGATGCTTTTGGAAATGGGCAAGGATATCACGCTCTAGATCTTCAGGCGTGCGAATAGTTTCAGTTGTCGCCCACTTTCTTCCAGGGTGAAGCACGTCCCAGGGAGATCGTTTGTTCGCGCGAGTCTCCGCTGCATCGCCGTGCTTGCCAAATCCAAAGCAAATTTTTGTTTCCCTATTCCAGACAGGCTTGAACTGTCGTATCAAATACTGCTCCGCTGCAAGCTCCCATCCACTCCGCACCATCAGATAACGATATCGAAAGTGGGAAATCTTAAGGTTTCCTCCGTCGGGATTCGCCTCTACTCGGGAAATGGTCCTTTTGTGCTCGCCCAATCGCTTGGAGAGTGAGATTCCTTGTTCGCGTGAATTTCTCGCATCGTATTTCTCGGGAATCGCACTGCCAACATATATAGGAAAATTCTTGTTGCAAATGGCGGAATAGCATTCCAGAGGGCCAGTGTAAAAAAGCGCGTACACCCCGGACCCGAGCTCATCGGGAACTTGCTCCAAAGGATGGCTGGCTTGAGCAAAGACCGCCGTCGCAATAACATGCGCAATCGTGTGAAACGCCGCCGGATCGAAGACAAATGCCGGTTCCCGAGGGCCAATGGCATCCGCAATTTTGCTTAGATGTCCAATTGCTTGTTGGATCTTCTTGGGAGCAGATTTCCGTCGCGAATTGCCGGCGGCCACTTGCGGTTCTTCAAGCAATTCCGGGCGGCCAGCCGCTTCTATAATCATGTCGAGAACTGCGTTGGTAGCAATGTAGGGATTAGCAGCATCGACGGGGAGCGCGAGAACAGCCGAAACGATCAATGAATCCAAGGCTTTCAGCTTCGAAACTAACTTGTCATAGTTTCCTTTGCCGGCGATCGAAATGGCCTTTTCAAGTTCTTGCCGTGCCTTTAGCAGCAGAAGGCCGAGCTCATCCTCATGTCCGTTCTCCACATGTTCTCCAATCGGCATTCGTCAGTAGACCTGCGCCGCGATCTTCTTTCGAATGTCAGACGCAATGATTTGCGCCAAACGAACTGGGACGGCATTGCCCAACTGCCGCATCGACTCAGTCCATGATCCAGAAAAGATGTAATTGTCCGGGAAGGTCTGAATTCGCGCCGACTCACGAATAGTGAAATAACGAACGCGGCCATTAGGATATGCAACCATGTTCTCGCCGCCAGGTACTCCATGGTCCCCTGCCTTCACCGTCTTCGCCGGTTCATCAAGCGGACTGCCAGTATGGCCAGGATATGATTTCGCTCCCGGTTGGAAATTGTGGTTCACGATCTTTAAGCCCTTGGCCTTATCCGGTTCAGGCAGATCGTGGAACGCATCTCTCACGGTTAGCCATGGTTGCTCTTGAGTCCCATTGAGGCTGAGTTTATCTACTCGAGGTCGTAAACGATCCGGTGTAAGTGGACGCTTCAAGCCATGCCTTTCCCAGTAGTCGCCTGTCACCCATTGCTCACGGAGTAACACCTCAAGCGAATGAGTTGGCTCGGGGAATGACCAATTTGTTCCACTGTCAGATCGAAAACCCACTATGAATACGCGTTCCCGACGCTGCGGCACTCCGTAATCAGCGGCATTCAAAAGTTGGGAGACGATGTTGTATCGCAGCCCATTAATCTTGCCCGAGGTTTTGTGTTTTTCAAGCCTCGTACGGTGGTCCATCCATCCTTCGCTTGCGCGGAGTTGGATTTCCGGGAACTCCAACATAAGCTTGATGTATTCGAAATAGTTTGCGAACGATGGGCGCGTGAGGCCTTTTACGTTTTCAATCAGAATGGCCTTTGGCCTAAGAATTCGGATCGCCCGCATGGTGTCTGGGAACAAGTTCCGAGTGTCGGTCATGCCTCGATGTTTTCCGCCCAGCGACCACGGTTGACATGGAACCCCCGCTGCTAGCAAATCTACATCGGAAGGGGCCACCAGGGTCTCGAACGGGAATTTCGTGACATCCGCCTCGTGCAAGGGCCAGTCGGTTAAAGGGGGCACGTTTAGAAACTGGTTGCCTCGTATTGTTTCACAAGCGTCATGGTCCCATTCAATGACGGCTTTATGGCGGAACCCAGCGTTGGAGACTCCCAAGGCGAGCCCGCCTGCTCCGGCAAATAGTTCAACTGAAGTCAGCATATGCATTCATCCGATTTGCTCATCGGCAAGAACTGATCATTCCATAATTCTCCATCGAGAAACCTCAAAACCTTAGCTGCCAACGGTCCCAGTTTCTCAATTTCGCATTCCCAAACAATTAACAAATCCCACCCAGCTTTGCCCAAAATACGTTGATCCCTTAAGTCTCTCTTTCTATTCGCTTCCAGTTTGGGCTGCCAGAAATCAAGGCGCGACTTTGGCAAGCGGCATCTGGGACAGCCTCTATGCCTGTGCCAAAAACATCCATGGACGAAAATGATTTTTCTTCTACTATTAAACACCAAATCGGGTCTTCCAGGCAGATGTTTGGCGTGGAGACGGTATCGGTAGCCAAGGGCGTGGATCAATCGACGGAGCTTCATCTCTGGTTCGGTGTCCTTCGATTTAACCCTGCT
>CAIRSA010000278.1 GCA_903881085.1 uncultured Acidobacteriia bacterium | reverse complement strand
GCCTATGTATGAAGGTGCCATTTTATTCGTGTTCTACACTGTAGCCCTCCATCGAAACACTGCGGTACTGCTCTCGTTGTAAGGGCGGTTTTCCAAGTGATTATTTGCAGCGACCAGTTTTCAGCCTATCTAAAATACCATTCCGCCGGCAAAATGCAATATTGTTGGGCTCACTTAAAACGCGACGTGCAGGGCCTTCCCGGCCGGTCGCAAAGCCTGGAGGCCAAGCGTTTCGTATCGCGTCTCGAAGCCGAGAAAGCGGAGAAATTCAGGATCGGTCAGGCGGCCATTCCTGTACTCTTCAAGGGTCAGGGCTTGCAACGCTTTCCGCGACAAATCGCAACCGGCAGCGATCATGCGGTTGGCAAGGTCGTCCGGGATATGAATCGTAACTTCAGACATCCTGACCTCGACGGGGAATTGGGCCGGGAAATGGAAATTCAATTGATCCCGAAGAACCGCGCACGTTGGTAAGCGGTTCTGGCTCATGCTATTTTCCTTCGAGGTCAGGATGTCTGACGATTTGGCATGGGTTGTATGCAACGTGCTCGTCACCCGCCGGGTGACTCGCATTGCGGGCAGTGTTGCATGGGGCAAACCGGGGACAGCCCGCATGATTCCGGCAAAAGACGCCGGAAACATGTAGGCAGTCCCCGGTTTGCAGAGTCGTGCATTCCCGTAGAATTTACGGGCAACAGCTTTTTCCAGGTTTAGCGGAATAGGAAGTCAAAGAGGCTGGTCTTGGGAACGGCGGCACGGGCCTGCATGGCGGCCTGTTGCGTGTATTTGGCTTGCGTCAATTCCGTGATGGCCTGGGTGATGTCGGCGTCCTGCAGGTTGCTCAATTCCGACTTTAGGCGGACGTCCTGCTTGCTGGCGTAATCGGAGGCTTCCCGTACCTGATTCTGCACAGTGCCGTAGAACGCCAGTTTCGTATTGAGAAAGTTCGAGGCGGTGGTCAAGTTGCCGAGAGCGGTTTTGATCCCCGCGGCATCGTTGTTGGTGAGGGCGATTTGTAGTGCGTTGACGGCGCCGAAGACGCTGTTTTGCGGCGCGGGGTCGTCGAAAATCTCCTGCGCTGTTTTGGCGATGGAGAACAAGGTTCCACTGGGGTGTTGGGCCTGGCGGGTGGTGGCCGTGCCGCCGTAGGCGCTGACACCATTGGGTTGTGTGTTGTCCAGTTGGTAAGCGTTGACCTGATCGCTATCGCCACTGAAGATATGGCGGCCGTCGACCACGGTATTGCTGATGGCCACCAGCCGTTGAAACAGTGTTTGTACTTCGCCGCCGATGATCTGGTTTGCGCTGGCCGTCTGCGTTCCGTTGGCGCCCTGCGTTCCCAGCACGTTGACGCGGTCAAGCAGGGCGGTGGAATCGCTAAGTGCCTGTTCGGCTGTATCGACTTCGGTTTTGACGCGACCGAGATTGCTCGCGACCTGGGTGTTGTGCTGTAGATCGACGCGGACCTGGAGTAATTGCGAGATCTCGTCGGGCGAGTCCGAAGCGACGGAAATCCGCAGGCCGCTGGAGAGCTGGCGCTGCGCCTTTTCAGAGCGCGCTTGTACGGCGTTCACGTCGGTTAGAAATTGTTGTGTCGAGGCGTCGATTCCGTTTGTCATGGGTCTTCCTGATTATCTGATCAGCTCGATAATGGTAGTTGTCATTTCGTTGAGCACCGTCAACATTTTGGACGACGCCTGATATCCGCGTTGGAGTTGCACCAGACGGGCGGCTTCTTCGTCGAGATTGACACCGGACACCTGTTCGCGGATGGCAGCTGCTTGATTCAGCAGTTGCTGGTTGCTGGTGGTGTCGTCCTTCGCGGTGGAGAGGTCACGCCCTACTTTTGACGCCAGATTGCCATAAAACTCTGTGAACGAATAGCCGTTGATCTCTTTTGATGCGCTCAAAGCCGACAGGTTCAGCGCGTTGCCGTTACCGCCAGGTGCGTTTGGCAACGCCGCGGCAAACTGATCCGGAGTCAGCGCATTGGTGGTGAGTGTGGCGGCCGCGCCCAAGGCAGCGTTGTAGATGAATAGTGCGGTAGACGGGGTGGCGCCATTTTGATCCACGCCACCTTGCAGAATGCCGTTGACCCGATCGGCGATGGAAGTGGCGAGTGTATTCAGGTCCGCGGCATAGGAAGGATAAACGGTGTTCTTTTCCGTCACCAGGGCGCTCAATTGGCCACCGGTCAACTGATTGGTGACGTCCAAGCCATCGGCGTTGTTGATCTGAATACCGCCGTTTAGAAAACCGGCGCTAACCGGAAACTGGTGCGTACCTAGAACCAGAGGTGTCTGCCCTCCGAAAAAGACGCTGACGGTTCCATCGGGCTGATGAATCGCCGTATAGTTCACCAGTGTGGAGAGTTGTTCCAGGCCGCTGTTCATCTGCGCATCCAGGCCAGCATCTCCCGAAGAGTTAATGTCATCACGAAGGGCTTTATTCAACCCTGCGATCTGTTCCACCAGTTTGTTGACGTGGTCCAGAGTGCTGTTGGTCTGGGTATTCAGGGTTGTTGCGGAGGTGGCCAGACTGGCGGAGGCGGAATTGATGCTTGCGGCAAGGGCCTGAGCGCGATCAAGCACCACCTGGCGGCTTGAGGAATCGTTGGGTGAGACCGTTAATTGGGAAAAGCTCTTGAAAAGCTCACCCAGTGCGCCGTTGATGCCGGCGCCGTCAGCAACCGTGAAAATCTGCTGCACTTGAGAAAGATCAGATACTTTTTGACTTGAGGATCCGAGAGCAGACTGCCGGGCGCGAACGGAGGTTTCTGCGAATTGGTTGCGAGATGAAAGGGTGACGCCGGCCGAAACGCCGCCTGGCAGGCCTGCGGAAGGATTGAAACGGTTGGCGGAGAGGACCTGCGTTTGCTTGGCGTAGCCGGGAGTAGATGCGTTTGCGACATTGTTTTGAACGACGTTGACCGAGCGCTCAAGGGCGCGCATCGACTCAGCCGTGGATGCGAGGGCTCCAAATAAACTACCCATAAATATCAACGCCTCCGCTTCGGTTCATTTCCGTTGCCGGGGCCACCATGGCCAGCCAATTCGAAGTAATTCGATCTCCTTCGCAAGCGAGTTTAGATAGATTTCGAATCTGTAGCTGCATGCCCGCAAGGGTTGCTGCCGAAATCTGACTGGGATCGCCCAGAACAATTTCGAATTGAGAAATCGCGTTGGTTAGAAGGGCGCAAGCCTGTTGTGGAGCTGCGGAAGCCAAGGCTTTACCTGCCTGCTCCAGGTAGCTCTCAAAGGCTCGCACCGGGTTCTGGCGTGACATTGGTACTCCCGGGCTTTGATTACTTAATTCGACTAGTCTGGTGTCGAAGATGGGTCACTCGGCGACAACGCGCCTTGAATGAGACTCTTGCTGAGCGTAGCCGAATCGACACTGTAGCTGCCGTTGGCCACCTGTTCGGTTAATGCATCAATGCGAGCTTGCCGTCCCGGCGAATCCGACCGTAACGACTGTAAGGCCTGGGCCAATGGTGAGATAGAAACATGATCTGACCCGACGGATGACAAATCTGACGTTTGGCCATAGGCGCCCGAATGGCCGAGTTTTTCCAGCGAAGCCGACCTGTTGGCTTTATTCGCGTTTGAGATGTTGTTGTCACCGGGCAACCCTACCGCGCCTGCGGCAATGCCAGGATTGTTTATCTTCATAAGCGCTCGTCTCCGTGCGAAATCGTGGTTAGCGATTTGTCATATTGCTTATCGGCCCATTTTGCAGGAATCATTAGTGGTTCTTTGACTGGTCGCGTCCACAGTCAGTTTACCTAGCCTAGCTTACCTCACCTATACGTTGCACTTTAATGTCCAATTGAGTTTTCCCATTTTGGTCGATAGTCACTGAGCCTCCTGCTCCCACTGGCCAATGTGCATCGCCCGGATCCTGCATGTCGAACGAACTGATGACTTCATACCTTCCTGGCGCCAAACCATTAAATAAATACTCGCCTTTTTCACCGCTGCGAATCATCCTGATGCCGCCCAAGCGGCTGCGCAAATCCGCATCCAAGGCATTCAAAAAAACAGGTGCTCCGATGGCGGAGTCTCCATCGGCAGTTGTAACTTTCCCGGAAAGTGTTCCAGGTTGGGATGCAAAGACGACCGTAACATCCAGCGACTGGCCCAAATTGACACGGACATCATAGGAATCTCCAGCGGCGACGGCATTTCGCACTTCGGCGACGTACATATCGGGCGGCGCGGCGGCAGCAAATTCCCATGTGCCAGGTAAGAGTGGCAAGTTCTCGCCGCAGGTGACGCGGAGGGATTGGGATTCGGCGCTCTCTTCGCGGCGGCGGACGAAGATTGAGACCGGCTGTGAGGCGGTCAACTTGCCACCGGGAGCCTCGCAGTGGACCCGCAATTGCGGTGCAGGGGTTAGTTGCAATGTGGCGGATTCGTTTTCCTTGGAGAGTACAACCCGCGATTGGGCGGTCAACAGGGCGACGCCGGAACCCGACTCAGCGAGTAGTTCGTATTCGCCTGGCGCCAACTGCCCCACGGAGAAACGTCCATCGCCGTTTACAGGGAGCTCCTGTTTACCGGTATCGGTATAAATAATGACCCTTCCGGAGGGGCCGCCTGCCACTGTGCCGCTAAGATTGGTCAGACGGCCGGGCCGGGGCTGGATGGAAACTTTGGTGACTTCCTGGTCGAGCTTCACATCGAGCGGAAGTGCCTCTGCGGCGCGTGTGACACCGCCTAGAAAGGTGGGCAGAAGTCCTTGATGGTCCTCCAGTTCCTTCGCCGCGGTGCGGAGGAAGTAGCGGCCAGGCTGGAGGCCGTGGACGCGGAAAAAGCCTCGATCGTCGGTTTCCGCCGCGGCAATCAGTTTCAGTGCCCGGCCTGATTTCCAGGCGTATACCGTGATGTTTGCAATGCCCAGACCGTTTTCATCGAGCACTTCGCCCATCACGGCTCCAGGCCGATGGAGCTTGAGATCGGCGGAATAGAGGCTCTCCTGTTCCAGAACGACCGGCGTGCCGGGGGAGTTCCAATGGCGCTGGCCAAACCGGGTGCGGACGAAACCACTCTTCGCCGCGGAGACCAGATAGGCACCAGGGCCGAGCTTGGGAAACAGGAATTGGCCATTCCCATCGGTTAATAGAGGTGTGGGGAGTTGCCCATCGATTCGCCCGACGGCTTCGAGCGTTACGCGGGCACGCGCGATGGGCTTGCCGGTCAGATAATCAGTGATTGTGCCGCGCAGTACGGCAGCGTGGCCGTGAGGCAAAGCATGTGATATGAGAAGAAAAGAAAGGGCCTTAACGACCCGCCGAGTGTTTGAACAGAAAGAGTGTCTCACTGGAAGTTTCTTTTTGGACGGGCCGGGGATCGACTTGCATCCTGTCATTATAGACGGCTAAAACCCGAGATTCTTCCATTCCAACTTGCTGTGCGTACTGACGAATGTAGCTGGTGCTGAAAATCCCGCCGGGAAGCTGGTCGAACTGCTCCGCTTCAATCGCCTGCAGGAACCGGACGCTTATCTTGGTGGCCTCGGAAATCTGTTTCAGACTGACTCCGCGGCGCTCTCGAACTTTTGAGAGGTTTAATTTCGGGACTACGGCGACACCACTCGTCAATGCCATCATTCACTCCAAGTTCGTCAAGGCGTACAGCTTTGACGAGTTTACAATTAGGCTAAAATCTATAATACACAAGTGTGCAAATTATCGCATTAAATTTTTTTCAGAATTCAGCCGAATGGATCAATGGAGTATGGAATGCCGTATATTGTTAGCAGACGTGGTTCCCATAAGCTGGTCCGCGGGACTGCTTGATTTTAAGCGTAAGAGGTTAAGAATGAATAGAATAGGCCTGTTTCTTCTCGCCGCTGCGGCGGTTCATGCGGCATCTGTTAGCAATGTAACATTCAACAAGCAAGTTCTGCCGGTACTGCAAAAGAACTGCCAGGGGTGCCATCGCCCGGGCGAAGCGGCGCCAATGTCATTCCTTACCTATAAGGAGACTCGGCCTTATGCGAAGGCGATCAAGGCGGCGGTAGCGGCAAAGAAAATGCCGCCATGGTTTGCGGATTCCGCGCATGGGAAGTGGGCCAACGACCGGTCACTGACAGCGGCTGAAATTAATACTCTGGTTGCCTGGGCGGATTCCGGCGCAGCCGAAGGCAACCCCAAAGACGCCCCCAAGCCGTTGGCTTTCGTGGATGGGTGGAATATTGGGAAGCCGGACGCGGAATTCGAGATGCAGTCAGACTTTACCGTTCCGGCCAGTGGCACTATCGACTACACTTATTTTGTTGTCCCCACGAATTGGAATGAGGACAAGTGGATCCAGATGGCGGAGGTGCGTCCGGGCAACCGGTCGCTGGTTCACCATGTGATCGCTTACATCCGCGCCCCTGGATCGAAGTGGTTGGCCGATGCGGAGCCAGGCAAGGCCTTTGTGCCAAGGAAGGGTGAACGGCGCGGCGAGGGTAGCGGGGAGTGGCTGACGGCGTTTGCTCCTGGCTCGATGCCGGAGCGGCTGGAGGCCGGTCAGGGGCGGTTGGTGAAAGCGGGTTCGGATATCGTTTTTCAGATGCACTATACGGCCAATGGCAAAGAGGGGAAAGATCGCAGTAAGGTTGGTGTCGTGTTTGCGAAGCAGACTCCGACGATGCGCGTGATGACGGTGGCGTCGCAGAATGGAAAGTTCCAGATTCCTGCCGGCGATGCGAACTATCAGGTGGATTCCACCATGACAGTGACGAAAGACGCGACGCTGATCTCGTTTGCCCCGCACATGCACTTACGCGGCAAGGATTTCGAGTACCGTGCGGTGTATCCGACTGGCGAAACCCAGATTCTGCTGCGCGTGCCGGCTTATTCGTTCAGCTGGCAGCTAACTTACCTGCCTGAGAAACCAATTGTACTGCCGAAAGGGACGAAGATCGAATGCACGGCGCATTTCGACAATTCGGCAAATAATAAGTACAATCCCGATCCAGCCAAGGTGGTCCGCTGGGGCGATCAAAGCTGGGACGAGATGATGATTGGCTTCTTCAGCGTGACGGTGCCGGTGAATCCGGCGCAGCCGCGAACGGACGACTAGCTTGCGTTTCGCGGTTCTAGTCTTGGTGTTGGCGTTGCGGCCGGCGGCGGCCCACGATGTCATCACGACCAAACTCACCTGGTCGCGCGAGATTTCGCGTATCTTCTATCGCAATTGCGTGCAGTGCCATCGGGAAGGCGGGGCTGCGCCCATGTCTCTCATGAAGTACGACGAGGCACGGCCTTGGGCGGTGGCGATTAAGGAAGAGGTGCTGAACCGTCGCATGCCGCAGTGGAATGCGGTGGCGGGTTTCGGCGAATTCAAGAACGACGCGAGCCTTACACAGGAAGAGATTTCGCGGATTGCGGACTGGGTGGAGGGAGGGGCGCCCGAGGGGGATCCGGTGTTGCTGCCCGCGGCGCCGAGGTTCGGCGGTTCTTCAAAAGAACGGTCGCCACGGTACCGGCAAAAGGTGGTCGGCAACGGCAATCTTTTGACGGCCGCCGTGACCGTTGTTGGAGTGCGCGCGGGGCAGATAGCTGCGGGGAGTTCGGCGAAACTGGCTGCGCAACGGCCGGATGGGACGTTTGAACCGCTGCTTTGGATTCTTCGGAATGATGGCAAGGTGCGGCGGACGTATGAGTTTGTTTCCCCCGTAGTTCTGCCGGCGGGCACCAGGTTCATGGTTACCCCTCCCACGGCCGGTTCTTTCGAGATACTCTCGAAGTAATGAAAACTATCACACTGTTTGTGTTCTCGCTGGCCGGCATGTCCGGTCAAGAGTGGCAGCCTCTTTTCAACGGTAAGAACCTGGATGGTTGGGAGGTCCGCGGCGATGGCACGTGGACGGTGCTCGACGATGGCTCATTGTGGGGCCAGCGGCCGGCGGGCCAGGCACGGAATCCGTTTCGCGCGGCGTGGCCGATTACGGAGCGGCAATACTTTTCGTGGTCGCACGAGCAGGCTTGGCTCTACACGAAGGAAGATTTCCGCGAATTCGATTTGCATGTGGAATACCGGCTGGCGGAAAAGGGCAACAGCGGTATTTCGATTCGCGACAAGTCGCGCGCCAAATATTCCTTCGGGCCGGATGTGAATTACGATTTTACGCCGTCGCATGTGGGCTATGAGATTCAGATCTACAATGGCGTGAAAGACAAATATCCCACGGGCAGCGTGTATCTGTTTTCGCCCGCGGAGTTCGGGCACGAGATTGTGAACGGCTGGAACACGATGGAGATCGAATCGCGCGACAGCATGATTAGAGTGAAGGTGAACGGGCATCTGGTGTCGTCGTCGGCGGGGGATCCGGCACGGTCGAAGTCTGGGCCGATTGGTTTGCAGTTGCATGATCAGTACACCACGGCGCAGTTCCGCAATATCAAAATTCGCAAGCTGGCGACGACTGCGCTCGATATCACCTCGCCGGTGGATTACCAGGTGGTGCAGCGGACTTCGAAGGCCGCGGGCACGATTGCGCTGAAAGGCGCGGCCACGGTGGCTTGCGATACGGTGGAGTATCGTATTGATGGCAAGGCGTGGGTGAAGTTGGATGTGGCCGCGGGATGTTCGTTCGATGCGCAGGCGCCGGTGGCTGCCGGTGGCTGGTACAAGTTGGAAGCGCGGGCGTCGAAGGGCGGCAAGGTGCTGGCTTCGAGCGCGGTGGAGCATGTCGGGGTGGGCGAAGTGTTCGTGATTTCGGGTCAATCGAACTCCACGAATTACGGCGAAGCGAAGACGCAGATCTCTTCGGGCATGGTGAGTTCGTTTGGCGGCGGCACTTGGCAACTGGCGAATGACCCGCAGCCGGGCGTGCAGGACGCGAGCAAGAACGGCAGCTTCATTCCTGCCTTCGGCGATGCGATGTATGCGCGGTACAAAGTGCCGATTGGCGTCGCATGCGTGGGCTATGGTGGCACCAGCGTGCGGCAGTGGCTGTTGAAGGGCGAGAAGTACGATAAGCCTCCGTCGTCGACGAGATCGGTTGTGATCGCAGCGCCTGGCAAGTATGAGTCCGATGGGAAACTGTTCGAAGGGATGATGCAGCGGATCGAGTCGCTGGGACGCAACGGCTTCCGTGCGGTGCTGTGGCATCAGGGAGAATCGGACATTAATCAAAAGCCGGAGTCGGAGATTTCGCCGGCCGAATATCGACAGATGATGGAGCATATCATTCGTTCCACGCGGTCGCGCGCGGGGTGGGAGATTCCTTGGTTCGTGGCGGAGGTGAGCTATCATAACCCTGGTTTCACGGGGTCGCAGGCGATGCGAGATGCGCAGATTTCGCTGGTGAAAGATGGCATTGCGCTAAGCGGGCCGAATACCGATACCCTCATGGGTGACAACCGGCAGAACAATGGCAAGGGCATCCACTTCAGCGCGCAGGGCCTGGAGGCGCATGGCAAGATGTGGGCTGAAAAAGTGGGCGCGCATCTTGATAGGATATTGCCGTAACCATGAAAATCTCACGTCGTGAACTTATGTTGGCAGCAGCAGCTCCCTTGGCGCTGCAGGCCCGCGAACAAGCGGATGTTGTCATTTATGGAGCAACGCCGGGCGGCATCGGAGCGGCGGTGGCGGCTGCGCGGCAGGGCCGCACTGTGCTGCTTTGCGAACTGGAAGACCACATTGGCGGCATCGTTTCGAACGGACTGACCAATGCCGATATCGGCAAGCGGCAGGCTGTGGGCGGGCTGTTCTACGAGTACACGCAGCGGGTGGTGAAGTATTACGAAGAGATGGATCGCGGCAATCCGGCCAAGCCCAATGTGAAGCTTTGCAAGAACGGCTATTGGTATGAGGCTAACGCGGCTGAGCGCATCTTTCATGAGATGATCGATGGCGAAAAGGGACGCATACGGCTGCTTCTGAAGCACGAGTTGAAGAGCGCCGTGGTGAAGAACAAGAAGCTGACCGGCATTGTATTGGAGCACCAAGGCCGGCGTGTGGATGTGGATGGCGCTGTGTTTGTCGATGCGACGTATGAGGGCGACTTGGCGGCGATGGCGGGCGTGCCGTTCCGCACCGGGCGCGAGGGCCGCGCTGAATACAACGAGCCGCATGCCGGCAAGATCTACATGAAGTTCCACGGGAAGGAGTTGTTGCCTGGTTCGACTGGCGAGGCCGATAACGCGACGCAATCCTACTGTTTCCGCTTTCATGTAACGAACGATCCTGCGAAGCGTGTGCCGATCGAAAAGCCCGCGGGCTACAATCGCGACGACTACAAATACCAGTTGGAAGACGTTCGCGAAGGGCGGGCGAAACATTTTCGCCAAATGATCCAGGTGTATGCGATGCCCAATGGCCGCTTCGAATTGAATAGCAATCACATACATCCGGAGCTTGGCGCGCCCACGGAATCGACAGACCTTGCAGAGGAGTGCTGGGAGTGGCCGACGGCCACGCCGGCGCGGAGGCGCGAAATCTACAAGCGATATCTGTCGCACAACGTGGGGATGATCTGGCTGCTGCAAAATGACCCGGAGGTGCCGGAAGCGTTGCGTGCCGAGGCGTTGCAGTATGGCTGGCATCGCGATGAGTGGCCGACGAACGGGCACATGCCGCGGCAGGTTTACGTGCGGCAGGGGCGGCGTATTCTGGGCGATTATGTATTGACCGAGAACGATGCGGACATCGATAAAGATCTGGGCCGCACGCGTGTGCAGCCCACCAGCATCGCGGTGATTGAGTGGGCGTTCGATCCTCACGGGCACCATCGGTATGACCCGGCGCATCCGGGCGTGCGCGAGGGCTACATCTTTGTTGACCATGAGCCGTTTCAGGTTCCGTATGGCGTGGTGGTGCCGCGCGAGATCGATGGCTTGCTGGTGCCGGTGGCGTGTTCGTGCAGTCATGTGGCGTACAACGCGCTGCGTATGGAGCCTGTGTTTATGGTGCTGGGAGAGGCATGCGGGGTTGCGGCGCATCTGGCTTTGCAGCGTAAGGTTGCAGTGCGGCGTGTGCCTACGGCGGAGTTGCAGGCTTTGCTTGTGGAGCGGCGTGGGGTGATTACGTTCTACGATGATCTGCCGTTTACCGATCCTTCGTTTGCGGCGTTTCAGTTTCTTGGGGCGCGTGGATTGAATCCGGGATACCAGGCTGCGAAGGATCGCAAGGTGAGCGCGGCCGACGTGGCGACGAAGTTGGTTCGCATCGCTAAGTATCATGGCAAGGCTGCGCCGGAGATTGCCGGGGAACAGACGGCGGCGGCGTTTGCCGAGGCTGTTTATAAGGCGATAAAACCCTCTTGACACAATCGCTATTACGTGGCACGATACTACGTGAGACGTAATAGCGATGTCTGATCCAACCATTCTTGTGCTTGCCAGCCTGGCCGGCGGCGATAAACACGGCTACGCCATGATGGACGATATCGAGCAGTTCGCTGCGGTGCGTCTTGGGCCCGGCACGCTGTATGGCGCGATCACGCGGTTGGAAGAGCGCGGCTGGATTCGTCCTGTGAAGACCAAAGATCGCCGCCAACCATACACACTCACGGCGACGGGCCGCACGCATCTGGCCGAGCAATTGGATGGGTTGCAACAGGTAGTGAAGACCGGCCTGGGGAGGTTGAAACAGGCATGAAACGGCTGGCATTGTTGATTGCGCGGTTGTATCCCTACGCGTGGCGGAAGCGCTATGGCGCGGAGTTCGATGCCTTGATTGAGGATTCGAAACCGAGCCCTATGTGGCTGCTCGACACCTTGAAAGGAGCCTTCGCCGCTCAGATCAAAGTGAATGGTATGCGGTTGGCGACGTTCGGAATCGTAGGCGCTGCCCTCGCAGGGGCCTTTGCATTTACAATGAAGGACTCATTTCGCGGGACCGCGGTTTTGAAAGCCACTAACCTGAACCCGGTAACTGCCTTCGAGGTGCAAACTTCTTTTTCCAGGAATGCTCTGTGGGAGATCATCGAGAAGAACAACCTTTATGAGAATGATCGCGGCCGGATTCCAAACGAAGAGATCATTCACAAGCTGCGCCTTGGAATCAGGATCAGCAGGCAAGCACGAAGTTTCGGAGACATACCACTGGCGATCATTGTAAACGTGGATGCGTCTGATCGGACGAAGGCAAAAGCAGCGGCAGAGGATCTGGCGAAACTCCTGCTGAATGGCGAAAGATCATTGATAGAGGTATCATCGCCGGCCGTTCCACTGAGTCCCAATCGCACATGGATAACACTTGCAGGGATTGCGGCAGGGTTGCTTTTGGGTGCTGCCTATTCGTTCCTAAGAAACAGGCGCCTGTTCGCCTAGGCCGCCCCCTATTCTTCAGAAAGCGCTAGAATACTTCCATCACGGACTCGCATTTCAGGGACCGCGCAGGAGGCGCAAAATGAAGAAACTCGTTCGGCTAGGCTCTCTATTGGTGGCAGGCGCATTGGGTTTGAGCGCGCAGGAGGTTAGTGGCTCGATCACTGGCGCGGTACTTGATCCCAGTGGCGCGCACGTTCCCAACGCCAAAATCAGCATCACCAATACGGACCGCAACCAGGTGATGCGAACGGCGACGACAGACGCCAGCGGCGTCTATAGTGCCACCTTCCTTCCCATCGGGAACTACAAACTGAAGGTCGTTGCGGAAGGGTTCAAGACCAGCACCCGGACTGGTGTCGTCCTCAATGTCAACGATGTTCTAAAGATCAACCTCGTGATGGAGGTCGGTGCGATCTCTGAAATGGTCGAGGTGAAAGAGTCGATCACCACGGTGGACCTGGGCACACCCGCCAGCGAGGGCACCATCGAAGGTACACAGGTTCGCGAACTGGCGCTAGGCACGCGCAATTTCGCCCAACTGGTGACGTTGATGCCTGGCGTGATCGACGTGACAGGCGTGGACGAACTGTTCCCTGGAACGAGCGGGGCAAGCGGAACAAACACAGCCATTCCGTATTCCGTAAACGGTATGCGCAACAGCGCCAACAACTGGATGGTGGATGGCGCGGACAACATCGACCGCGGCAGCAACACCGGGCTCAATACATTTCCGAGTGTAGATTCCATTGCCCAGTTCAAGGTACAACGCAGCTCCTACACTGCCGATACAGGCCGTGCCGGCGGCGGCCAGATCAACGTGGTTACGCGCAGCGGCACGAGCCAGTTCCATGGCACCCTGTTCGAGTTTTTCCGCAACGACGCACTCAACGCCAACACCTGGACGAACAACGCCAACAACGTGAATGTGGTGAACGGAAAAGCCAAGCCCACGCCTATCCGGTGGAATAATTTCGGCGGCAATCTTGGTGGCCCGGTCTATTTCGGCCGCTACAACAAGGAGAAGAACAAGACGTTCTTCTTTTATTCCGAGGATGTCAGGCGCATCATTCAATACGTGACGTTTAATCCCACTTGGCCCACGGCGGCCATGGCGCAGGGTTCGATGATTCAGCCGGTGTGCCTCACCAACATCACCAGTGCGGGGATAGTGTGTCCTACGGGATCGCAAACGGTGACCACCATTCCGGCGAGCTTGATTAACCCGGTCTCTGCCGCCTACCTGAAGGACATCTGGAGCAAGCTGCCTCTTTCCAGCACCAATACTACGGCGGCCACCACGTCACAGTTTTTCGCTGATCGCACACTGTTGAACTTCCGCCAGGAGCTGCTGAAAGTGGATCACCGTTTCAACGACAAGTTCTCAATGTGGGGCAAGATTCAGAACGACACCATTCCTACCGTTGAACCCGTTGGCCTGTTCAGTTGTAACAGCGCGTTTCCGTTCACCTGCACCACCCATACGAACGCACCCGGCAAGAGTTGGGTGTTCCACACGGTGGCTATCCTGCGCCCCAACCTGGTGAACGACGCGGGCTTCAACTATAGCCTGCGGGCGATTCTTTCAACACCGGAAGGAATCACTGCCAAAAAGAACGCGCCGAACGTCAACCCTCCGCTGCCGTTTGAGAACACGCAGGGCGTTGTTCCCAACGTTTCCTTTTCGGGTGGATCCACGCTGAATGGCTATGGTCCGTACACCAATTACAACCACAACTACGCGTTCTTCGATAACCTTACCTGGATGAAGGGCCGCCATGCCCTGAAATTTGGTTTCAGCAGCAACGACTATAACAAGACAGAGAACAACCCGGGCACGCCGCAAGGAACGTTTGGGTTCACCAATGTGGGCGCTCCCAGCGGCACCGCCAGTTTCCAGCAATCATGGGCGAACTTCCTGCTGGGCAATGTTTCCACGTTTACTCAGCCCTCGCGCGACATCACTCCCGATGTGTGGGCATGGCAACATGAAGCCTATGTTCAGGACGATTTCAAAGCGACGGCGCGCCTTACGCTCTACGGGGGCGTGCGGTGGAGTCTGTTCAGCCAGCCGACGGATGCGAACGGCCTCATGGATAACTTTCACCCCGGCCTGTACAGTCGCGCCGCGGCGCCTGCCATCAACCCGGCTAACGGCAACTATGTAACGCCCATCCCCGTCAGCACTCCGCCCGTGAATGGAATTATTATCGGCGGAAAAAATTCGCCTTGGGGCGATAAGGTGGCGAACGATCCGAAAAAGAATTTCGCGCCACGCGTGGGCTTGGCGTGGGATCCGTTCGGAAACGGCAAGACTGCCATTCGCACCGGCTACGGGATCTATTACGACTCCACGCTGTTTGGCATTTATGAACAGAACATCTTTGCCAATCCGCCCTTTGTGCAGAGCGTGAACTATGCGAATGCTCCGTTCAACAACATCACGGCCGGCACTGTTGGCTCCATCACTTCTCCTCTGACTCTGCACGCTACGCAGATTCCCGCACTGCTTCCCTATGCACAGCAATGGAACTTCACCATTGAGCAGAGACTTCCTGCCAACTCGCTGCTTTCGGTGGCCTATGTTGGTTCGAAGGGAACGCATCTGCTTGGCATCGTCGATATCAACCAGGCTCCGCCCGGGGTAGCACTTGCAGCCGGATTGCATACCACCAATGGCACCGGAGCCTCCGCCCCTGGCACTACCATCTTCAGCACCGCCGATGCTCCGCGCATCAATGCTGTGCGGCCCTATTATGGGTATGCGGCGATCAACACGCTGGAGACGGCCTTCGATTCCAATTACCATTCTCTACAAGCCAGCTTCCGCAAGAACTTTGGCTCAAACGGGCTATTCAATGTTGCTTTCACATGGTCAAGAAACATGACCGATAATGGCTCCGACCGCTCCAACGCTCCGCAGAACAGTTACAACTGGCACGACGCCGAATACGGCCCTTACGGCGGTGACCGGCAAAAAGTGTTAAGCATCAACTACGTATACACGCTGCCAATCTTCAAAAACAGTAAAGGCATGGCGGCGCAAGCGCTGAAGGGTTGGGAACTTTCCGGCATTGTCAGTGCGTACACCGGTGCGCCGTTCACTGTGACTACATCCGGCGTGGATTCGGCCGGCCTTGGATTCCTCTCTGGGGGAAGTACGGCTGCAGCGCGCCCGGATATGGTTTGCGATCCGCGCGCCAATCAAGCGGAGCAGTATGGTTCGGCAGCGCAGACGAGTTCGCAAAAATTGACCTGGTTCAATACCGCCTGTTTTGTGGCAACGCCCCAAGGGGCAGTGCGGCCGGGTAACGCCGGGCGCGGCGTTGTTCGTGGTCCTGGTTTCTTCAATGTGGATGCAAGCCTGTTGAAGAATTTCAAGATCCATGAGCGTTTTAGCACGCAACTCCGCGTGGAGACTTTGAATACGACGAACTGGGTGAATCCGAGCTCCTTCGCTAGCTTGAATGTCACCAGCACTACGTTTGGACAGATCAACTCGTTTCGCGCGCCACGGCGCATCCAGCTGGCGTTGAAGTTCAATTTCTGATCTGGAACGGATGTGGGGCCGAATGGCCTTCTGCGAGCTTCTCCAAAGCTCGGAAAGCCGAGTACCACTCGGCTGCCGATTGCCAATCTGCCCTACATCAGGCGAACTTTTGCATCAGGCCCCAAACCTCTTCCACGTCGGCCATGGTCGTTGCCATGTTGCCGATGGCGAAGCGGATAGTGGCTTTGCCGTTTAGCGAAGTGAGTGACACGAACGTGCGGCCGGTGGCGTTGACGGCGTCGATCAAGCGTTGATTGTCGGCGTCGCTGCTCTTCAAGCGGAAGCATAGGGCTGACATCTTATGCGGAGCCATGATTTCGAAGCGGTCATCGGCGGACACTAGTTTGGCGAGCTCTTGGGTCATGCGGATGTGTTCGCGCAAAATCGCCACTACGCCATCGCGGCCGTAGTAGCGCATCACGAAGTACAGCTTCAAGCTGCGGAAGCGGCGGCCTAGAGGCACGGCGTAATCCATCAAATTCACGGCGCGCTCGTCTTCCACCTTCTTCAAGTATTCTCCGGATAATGAGAACGCGCGCTGCATGATGTCGGGCCGGCTGGTGTACAGCACGCTCAGATCCACAGGAACGAACAACCACTTGTGCGGATTCACAACCAGCGACTGCGCGCGGTGTGCACCGTCGAGGATCCACTGCATCTCTGGCACCACGGCCGCGTTGCCGCCGTACGCCGCATCGATGTGCAGCCACATAGTATGACGCTCGGCGATGTGGCCGATTTCGCGAATGGGGTCAACGCTCGTTGTGGAAGTTGTTCCTGCTGTGGCGACCACGCAGAAGGGCTTGCGGCCTGCGTCGAGATCGTCAATGATGGCGCGGCCCAGGGCGTCGGGCTTCATGCGAAATGCGTCGTCGACTTCGATCTTGCGCACGTTGCGCTGGCCGATTCCGATGGCGATGGCGGCCTTCTCCACCGAGTTGTGCGATTGCGCGGAGGTGTACAGAACAAGGTTGCCGTCACCGCCACGGGTGCGTGCTTCGGGGTCGGCCAGTTCGCGCGCGGCGGCAATGGCGTGCATGGTGCTGATCGAGGCGGTGTCGTGAATCATGCCGAACCAATCATTCGGCAGGCCCATCCATTCGGCGAGCCATTTTGTAGTCACCTGCTCCAGCTCTGAGATGGCAGGCGAGGACTTCCAGTGCAGTCCGTTGGTGTTGATGGCCGCAGTGAGAAACTCGGCGAGCACGCCGGGCGGCGAGGCGGAGATTGCGAAATACGAAAAGAACCGCGGATGATTCCAGTGCGTGACGGCGGGAAAGATCTGCTGTTCGAAGTCGCGCACAATCTGATAGAGCGGCGTTCCGTGATCGGGCGCGCTACGCGGCAGGCGGTCGATCAGATCGCCCGGCTTCATGTTGGGCAGCACGGGGTACTTGCCCGAATCACTCATGTATTCGGCCACCCAATCCACCATCTGGTGGGCGGCTTTGCGGAACTCTTCGATGTCGTCTCTCAAAAAGCGGTCTCCCGTAATAGTCCTGGCAACCATGCCTTGAACCATTCACGGAATTCGTCCATGGCACGGGCGGTGGCCGGAGAGAAAGGAATCGCCTGTGGGCCGATCTTCAGGCCGCGCATGGCGACAGTTTCTCTTACTCCTATTGGAACAGGAAAACGGTCGAGCCAGTCAATGTACTCTGAGAGGCGGTGCTGAAGCTGGTCGCGCTTCGCGTCGTCCTTCGCGGCGATGGCGCGATTCAGGCCGAGCATCAATTCGGGGAGTCCGCAGCAAACGCCGCTGATGACGCCGTCGGCGCCGGCGGAGCGGCCGTAGGTGAAGATGGAATCGTTGCCGAGAATGATGCGTACGAACGGGGTCAATTCTTTTTGATGGAGCAGTGCGGCGAGCAGATCCTTGTTGCCGCTGGAATCCTTGATGCCTGCGAACTTACCGGTGCCGAGTAGTTGGCAAGCTGTTTCGGGCTGCAGTTCGGTGGTGAAGAACGGCACGTTGTAAATGTAGACGGGAATGTCTGCGCGCAGGGCCTTGGCGAACTCCAGGTAGAATTCACGCACTTCAACCTGCGTGTAGCGGAAGAAATGCGGCGGCATCAGCAACACACCGGCTGCGCCGCAGTAGGCCGCTTCGTCGGCAAGCATCACCGCGCCATCGAGGTTCGAATGCGAAACATTGACGATGAGAGGTACTCGGCTGCGCTTGACCGCCAGTTGCGCCACGCGAACGCGCTCCTCCAATCCGAAGTGAATATATTCACCGGTAGCGCCGAATAAAGCGATGCCATTCACCTTCTTCGAGCAGAGAAAGTCGATGACTTCGAAGATCAAGGCGAGGTCGATTTCATGACCGGTAGCGCGGCGGGGCGCAATGGCAGCGGCGAAAACTCCTTCAACTGGCTTCATGTGGAAATCCCGTTGGGTATAGAATAGTGGTCGCTTGAGGTTCTAGCATGAACAACAATACTATATCCCGAAGATCACTCTTACAGAAATCATCCATAGCCGGCGTTACCACGACGGCGTTTCAAATAATTCGTCCTGAGCTGGTACGCGGCGCAGGAAAAGCTCGTTTAAAGGCCGGGTTGGTGGGGTTTGGCGGACGCGGACGCCAGGCCGTTGTCGATATGATCACTGGTACTGAGAATGTCGACTTTGTCGCGGTTGGCGACATTTTCGAAGACCACATCTCCGCTAATCTGCAGTGGCTGCGCAATAACCCAGCGGTTGCAGATCGCATAAAAGTTGACCCGGAGCATCAGTTCACCGGGTTCGATGCGTTCAGGAAAGTAATCGCTTCCGATGTCGATATCGTCATGCTGGCCACGCCTCCGGGCTACCGGCCGGAGCATTTCGAAGCGGCGATCAATGCCAAGAAACATGTGTTTTGCGAGAAGCCGTTTGGCACCGATCCGGTGGGCGTGCGGCGCTTCATGGCGGCGGCGAAGAAATCGGAAGAGTTGAAGCTGAGCGTGATGAGCGGCGCGCAACGGCGGCATCAGCGCGAGTATGTGGAGACTGTCGATAAGATCCAGAATGGCGCGATCGGCGACATCACCGCGACCTACGCCTACTGGGTTGGCGGTCCGGTGATTCAGCAAAAGGCGCGCGATCCGAAGTGGGCCGATATGACGTGGCAGCATCGCGCATGGTACAGCTTTGTGTGGATCTGCGGCGATCAGATTGTGGAGCAGCATCTGCACAACCTGGACGTTATTAACTGGGTGATGGGCACGCATCCTGAAAAGGTGACGGCGACTGGCGGGGCCATCTGGCGTCCGCGCGAAGAGATCTATGGCAATATTTACGATCACATCTCTTCGGACTTCACCTACAAGAACGGCGTGAAGCTATCGAGTTATTGCCGGCAGTTCAACCGCGGGGCTTCGAACAACATCAGTGAACTGATTGTTGGTTCGAAGGGCAAGAGCAACGGGCACGACATGGCAGCGCCAGGCGAGCCGACCAAGCCTTACGTGGCCGAGCACACAGCGCTGATCAACAGCATCCGCGGCGATGGGCCGTACATCAATCACGCGATGCGCGTGGCCGAAAGCACCATGACGTGCATCATGGCGCGTGAGTCTGCGTATTCGGGCATCGATGTTACCTGGGATATGATCATGAACTCGAAGCTGGATCTGCAGCCGAAGGCTTTTGATTATGACCTGAAGATGGAAGTGCCGCCGCTGCCGGTTCCGGGCGTTTATAAGTTCACATAGACGGATCGGGCGATTAAGGGTTTATCGGAAACCGCGATCTTACGGACGCGGCTCGGTGGGTGCAATCCGGGCTGCGACTTTGAGGTCGCGGTTTTTTTCTGCGCGCATGCCTGTATCATGAATGGAAGTGATGTCATCGCCCGAAGGTCAACTCTTACTGGTTCCGCAGAGCAACGTGCCGGCGTTGCGCTTCTTCATCAATGGAAGATGGGAAGATCCGCCGGGGCGCGAGTCGGCAGCGGTCACCAATCCGGCGTCGGGCAAGACGATCGCGCAGGTATTGTTTTCGAACGCGCAGGATGTAGCGCGCGCGGCGGCCTCGGCGCACCAGGCGTATGTGCAATGGCGCGAAGTTCCCGCCGCGGAACGCGTGCAGGTGTTGTTCCGTTACAAGACGCTACTGGAACAAAGTCAGAGTGCACTGGCGCGGATGGTTTGCGAAGAGAGCGGCAAGACCATCGAACAGGCGCGCAATTCCGTGCGCCGCGGCATTCAGCTGGTTGACGAAGCCTGCGCCGCACCGGCGCTTATGCAGGCTGAGTCGGTCGAGAATACCGCCCGTGCGACAGACCGCTGTTCGCTGCGCCAACCTCTGGGTGTTTGCTCGGGCATCACGCCGTTTCAACATCCGGCGATGCTGCCGTTGTCGATGTTTCCCATTGCCATCGCGTGCGGCAACGCGTTCGTGTTGAAGCCTTCTGAAAAAGTGCCGCAGACGGCGGTGCGGCTGGTGGAATTGCTGGATGAAGCCGGGCTGCCGAAGGGCGTTTTGCAATTGCTGCATGGCGGAAGTGGCGTGGCCTCCGCGCTGATTGGCCAGCCGCAGGTGCGCGCCGTTTCCTTTGCGGGATCTTCGGCCGCGGCGCGGGACGCAAGCCAGCAGGCTGCTATCCATGGCAAACGAATTCGCACGGTGGGGGGCGGGCGGCAGCATCTTGTGATCATGCCCGATGCGGATCCAGCGAAGTCAGTAGACGCGGTGATCGATGCGGCGTTCGGGGCGTGCGGCGAATCGAGTCTGGGTGGTTGCGTGGTGATTTTGGTTGGCGATATTGCTGAACCCATGATCGATCAAATTCTTTTCCGCACGGCCGCGCTGCAAGTGGGCGATGGCATGCGTGGCGGCCTGGACATGGGGCCGCAGGTTACCGCGGCGCACCGGTTGCGCGTGCTGGGCTTCATTGAAAAGGGCATCGAACAAGGGGCCAAACTTTTGCGAGACGGACGCCAGCTCACTTACGAGCGAGAGGGCGGTTACTTTCTTGGCCCAACCGTTTTTGATTATGTTGGCCCGGCGATGGCTTTGGCGAAAGAAGAAGTGCCGGGACCGGTGCTGCCGTTTGTACGCGCGGCATCGCTGGACGAAGCGATTGAGGCGATTCACTTGGCCAGCGTGGGCAGTGTGGCATCGATCTTTACGTCCAATGGAAAGACGGCGCGGGAGTTCACTCGGCGGGTGGAACGGGAACTGGTTGGGGTGAATGTTGCGGAGCCGCAAACTTCTTCGCGCGACCTGGTGCAGTTTTATACGAGCCAGAAGGCTGTGTCGACGCGCTGGTTTTAGGTGTTATCCGCAAAGTTTTCTAAAGTTAGTCAGGGCAGGCGAATCGCCTGCCCCACCCTTTTGGCGGCTATCTTAGTGTGTTAGGTTGAAAGTACAGACGATGAAAACAGCAGACGTGGTCATCATCGGTGCGGGCATTGTTGGTTCCAGCGTTGCCTTTCACCTGACGGAATTGGGCTGCCGCAATGTGCTGCTCATTGAGCGCGAGCAATATCAGGGCCAGGGATCGACCGGCAAGAGCATGGGCGGAGTGCGGGCGCAGTTTGCTACGCCCGTCAACATCCAAATGTCGATGTTCTCGATTCCCTTCTTCGCGGAGTTCGAAGAGCGCGTTGGCATGCCATCGGGCTACAAGAACCATGGCTATCTGTTCGTGGCCAACAACGAGCCGCACATGCGCTACCTGCGCACCAACTTTGCGCTGCAAACTAAGCTGGGGTTGAAGCAGGTAGAGTTGCTGGACGCGCAACAGATCGCGAAGATGGTGCCGCAGATTCGCGTGGACGACGTTTTAGGCGGCAGCTTCTGCCAGTCCGATGGCTTTGTGGACCCGCACCTGGTGATGACCGGTTTTTATGAGAAGGCGAAACTGGCGGGCGCAGAGCTGTGGCGTTCTACAGAAGTGACTGGAATTCAAACCGACGCGCAGGGTGTTTGCGGCGTGGAAACCACCAATGGTTTTGTCGCCACGCGCAACGTGGTGAATGCCGCTGGGCCATGGGCTGCAGGCATCGCGAAGATGGCCGGTGTCGATCTGCCGGTGCATCCGCTGCGCCGCATGCTGGTACCTACCGAGCCGTTCGCAGGCATCCCCGAACGCTGCCCAATGGTAGTCGACATGGCCACCGGATTTCATTTTCGCCCCGAAGGGCTGGGGCTGCTGCTGGCCTATGCGCACGACGATGAGAAACCTGGATTCCACACCAATTTCGATCATGACTTCGTCGAGAAAGTTTTGGACCGCGCCATCACGCGCGTGCCTTCGTTTGAAAACCTGGCGGTGAATCCTAAGCGCGGTTGGGCCGGGCTTTACGAAGTCTCGCCCGATCATCACGCCATCATCGGGCCGGCTCCGGGTATGAAGGGTCTGTTTTTTGCCAACGGCTTCAGCGGACACGGGGTGATGCATTCGCCCGCCACAGGCCTGCTGACGGCGGAATGGGTTTTGCACGGCGAGCCGCGCATCATCGATGCCCATTCGCTGCGCATGGAACGATTCGCCGAAGGCCGCACTCTGGACGAGACGGCGGTGTTGTAGTGCGGTGGTTGCTGTTGCTGCTGGCCGCTCCGCTGCTGGCCGGAGATTTAGTGGACGGCGAGATGGAAACGCGGCTCGTGCCCGGGCCGTTGAAATACTCAGTGTTGCTGCCTGAGGGCTACGCCAGCGAGTCCGGCCCATTCCCGCTGATGCTGAACCTGCATGGCGGCGGTGGGACGCGCGATTCGCTGGGCCGCATGCGCAAATCGTTTGAAGACCTGTGGGCGAACGGCGTGCTGCCGAAGATGGTGATTGTGACGCCGAGCGCCGAGCGATCGTTCTACATGGATTACAAAGACGGTTCGCAGAAGTGGGAGACGCTGCTGACGGGCCCGTTCCTCGATCATCTGCGGGCGAAATTCAAGGTCCGCAAAGATGCGCAGGGTACGCTGCTGTTGGGCATCTCAATGGGCGGCATGGGCGTACTGCGATTCGGCCTGAAGTATCCGCAAATCTTCGGCGCGCTGGCTGCGCTGGAGCCGGGGATAGAACCGGCGCTGCATTGGAAAGATGTGCTGCCGCGGCATCGCTTCTGGCGGTCGGATGCGCTGCTTGCCACCATTTACGGCAAGCCGTTCGATGGTGCTTTTTGGGAGGCGAATAATCCGCCGTCGCTGGCGCTGGCGAACCGGGAAAAAATCTTAAGTGCTGGCCTGAAGATCTATCTGGATTGCGGCGATCAGGACGCGTTCGGATTGGACGAAGCCACCGAATTCATGCATCAGACGTTGTGGAAGGCGAAGATTGCGCACGAATACCATCTGGTGAATGGAGCGGATCATGTGGGGAGGTCGATCGGGCCGAGGGTTCGCGAGGCTCTGGAATTTCTGGGGAAGACGTTGACGCCGCAACCGCCCGACGTGGAAGCCGAGCGGCTGCGGCGCGCATTGGCGCCAATGAAGAAAGACTATTTTCCGAAGTAGTTTTCGTCGAGCGTGATGTTGGCCTGCTTTTTCAGGTCTTCCACCATCAGCCGGGCCTGTTCCGGCTTCAGCTTGGCTTCGATCTCTGCCCGCACATCGGCAAGCTTCTTGGCATCGCGCGATTGCACCTGAATGATGTGGTAGCCGAAGGGCGACTTAACGGGCTCGCTGACTTCGTTTACCGGCAGTGAGAAGGCGGCGGTCTCAAACTCAGGTACCATCTGGCCGTGACCGAAGGAGCCGAGCGAACCGCCCTGCTCGCCGGTGCCGGTGTCGTCGGATTCCGCTTTGGCAACTACGGCGAAGTCCTTGCCGCCCTTGATTGCTTTCTGCAGTTCGGCGGCCTTGGCCCGTGCTTCGATGTCGGTGAGGTCTTTCTGGCCCGGCTTCAGAGGCACGCGGGAGCCGGCGAAGCGGATCAGGATGTGACGGGCGGTGACGTTCTCGTAGTCCTTCTTGTTCTTTTCGAAATAAGCCTGGACCGAGGCGTCGTCCGCTTTCGCATCCGCTGTCATCGTCTGGAACAGCGCGTTGGCGAGGAAATTTTCAATCTGGAAATTCACCTGCTGCTGCACGTCGGGCTTCTTGTCGAGGCCGCGCTTTTTGGCTTCCACGGCCATGGCCTTGATGTCGGCCAGCTGTTCGGCGACCTTGCGCTTGTTGGGGCCGAACGCCTCAGTGCGAATGCGTTCGGGCATGGAGTTGATGAAACCCTCATACTGTGCTTTCGTGACCTTCTGGTCACCGATAATCATGATGACCGCATCGGGCGCAACAGGAGGCGCCTCAGGCTTCACCACGGGCGGCGGAATGGTAGCCGTTGCCGGCGTACCGGGCTGCGGTTTGGGCGGAGTTTGGGGTGTCTGCGCCAGCATATGACCGGCCGCAATTAGGGAAAGCGTGCAATAAGTGATTTTCAACATTATCTACCAGGATAGCAGGAGGTCCTGCAATTAATCTTCCTTGATCATTTTGTTCAGACGTTTGAGGCGTCCGCGGAGTTCGTCGCTGGCTTCGCTGATGTCGTTGGTGTCATAGATCACCCGCGGTGTCATGAAGACAATCAGTTCGGTCCGTTCCTTGGCGATGGACTTGCTGCCGAAGGCCGCACCGATGCCCGGAAGGCGGTGCAGGAATGGAATGCCGCCGCTTGAACTGGTGTTGGATTCATTGATAATGCCGCCGATGGCAATGGTATCGCCATCCTGCACAGTGACCTGCGTCTGCACACTGCGTTTGGAGAACGACGGCGATTGAATTGAGCCGGCAGAGGGTGCTTCAGGCGCGCTCACCTCCTGGTTGATCATCAAAGTGACGATGCCGCTGGGATTGACTCTGGCCGTTATGGAAAGGGTCACGCCAGTATTGCGGTTCTGGATGTTCTGCGCAAACAGGGAGCTGCCGCCACTTTGAACGCCAGTTACAGCCTGTGCCGAGAGCGTGGGTACTTCCGTTCCTACGTTGATGGATGCCGCAATGCTATCAGTGGCAATAATGCTTGGGGCGGAGATGACCTTGGTCCGAGTGGTTCCTTCCTGTGCGGAGAGATAGGCCAGCAGTTCCCTGCTCTTGCCGACAAGCGCGCCCGCCGTCAGGTTCAGCGCTCCGCTGGAGAGGTTACCCAGTACATTCTTCGTGGTTAGAGCCTGGTTGCCGGAATCGCCCTGCTTCTGCAGGAAATAGGCGACGCCGCTGGCCATGGAGTTGGTAAGCGAAACTTCATAGATGCGGGCTTCAATCAGCACCTGGCGTGGGGAAACGTCCAGGTCCTTCAGCAGCTTCATAATGCCTTCGTATTCCTGTGCCGTGGCCTGAATCAACAGCGTGTTGTCCATGGGGTTGGGAATGATGCGTGGAATGCGCTGGCCGCCGGGGCCGGCCATTGAGCCAAAGCCCAACATGCTGCCCGTGTTATCGGGGGAGACACCGGACACTGCCGTCGAGCCACCGGGCCCAACGGATGGTGGTGTGTTGAAGGGAATGGGAGTGCTGCTTGCGGATGTGGGAATGGTGCCGGTGCCGTAGGCGCCATAGTTCCCATTACCGCCGTATCCGCCCATCATACCGCCATAACCACCCATGCCACCGCCATAGCCGCCGTAACCACCCATGCCACCACCATAGCCGCCCATCATGCCGCCACCATAGCCACCGCCCATGCCGCCCATCATGCCCATCATCGGCTGTCCGCCGTAGAGCATGGTGATGGCCATGGCCAGTGTTTCAGCGCGGCCGTACTTCACGCGGTAGACGAAGTTGTCGATGGACCCGGCGGTTACTTTGACCGCGATATCCAGCTTCTTGACCCACTTTTCGACTTCCTCAAACGCGCCGGAGTTCGCGGCCACCGCAATGATGGTATTGATGCGGTCCACAGGGATGAACTTCAGAGGAGCGTTCTTTTCATTCAGCGCAATGGATTTGAAAATGTTCTCCAGTTCCTTGGCCAGTTCCGACGGGCGGCTGTTCTTGACGTCAATGAGCCGGACGCGGGAGCCGGCGAAATTATCGTTGTCGAACAGGCCGACCAGGTCCATGGTGCGGCGCATGGAACGCGCCGAATCGATGATCATCATCAGGTTCGCAGGGGGATAAGAGTAAACCTTGGAGTTCTCGCCCATGAAGGGTTCCAGCAGCTTGGCCAGTTCCTCGACCGTGGCGTACTTCAGAAACACCAGGTTGAGAATGGTCTGGTCGCTTTCCGGAATGTCTTTCTTCGTAAGGTTGAGGTTGGGCTCCAGTGGAAGCCGTGAGACCTCAGTGAGCGGCACGATGCGATAGATTTCGCCCACCTTTACCATGCCGAAGCCATTGATGCGCAGGATCATATCGAGCAGCGACCGCGTGTCGAGCTGGCGCGTTTCCCCGAAGGTATTGAGCACTACGTTGCCCTTTACTCTGGGGTCAAGAATGTAATTGATCTTCAGCATTCTGGCCAGAATGTCAATTACTTCGACGAGCGAGGCGTTGGTTAGATTCAACCCGCCCGCATTCGCTGGCGTTACAGTGGAAGGCGCGGTTTGCACTCCGGCCGCAGCAGGTGTGCCCTGTGCACCAGCAGCGGGTTTCGCCGCACCGGGCGCAGGCTTAGCGGCTGCCGGCTGAGGAGCAGGGACGGGCGCCGGAGGTGGAGCCGAAGGATTCACCTGCGGTCCAAACCCCGGCGGGAGGGCCACCGGCGGCTGCTGGCCCAGTGCAATGGTTACCGCAAGGGTCCATGCCAGCGCTGGTTTTGTCCACGAAAATCTCATTTCTTTTGCTCCTTCGCATTCTTCTTCGCCGTGGCTTCACGGGACTTAGCCGCCGCCCATCGATCTTTCTCTTCATCCGTCAATTCGTCCTTCTTTCGGACGTAGGTGCCCGGCCCGAAGGGCGTATTTCTGGAGAACTCAAGTCTCCCGTCAGGCAGTTCGCGTACTTTCCAGAGGTCCGGCGGGTTGGCAATAAGCTGCTTCATGTCTTCAGTTTCAATCGACCTGAAGACGCCGAAGACCATGCGCCGGTAGATCCAGACTTTACCGTCCTTGTCCACCAGGCGAAAGATGTCGTCGCGCACCTCAACTGCTTCGCGAGGTATTTTGTCGACAGGTTCCATGCCATCCGGACGAATATTGCCATTGCCAGCCTTTTTTTGCGTGGAGGCGCTCTTTGCCTCATCCTTCCCCTGGCCTTGAATCGCCGCGGGGATCAATAGCATTGTTGCAATGAGTGTTTTAATCATAGAGTCACCAATTATTTCACCGGCTCCCATCGGCAGGCTCCGCCAAATGGTGTAATTTGCACTACCTTACGATAACCTTCCTGAACGGTACCAGACGGCGTGCTATCGTTCGCCACGCAGTTTTTAAAGCCCGAAGCTTCGTCTTTCACGCCGGGCCCAGCGGCGGTTTTTACCACTTCGAGCGTGGTTACACCGGCAGCGGCTGCCGCTGGTGGCGGTACGTTCTGTGCCGCCTGAGCCGGCGCCTTTTCCCGTAACTCTTCAAAGCTTTTGACAACCGGTGTGCCATTCCAGTCAAACGTCAGGTCACTTCCTTGGACGCTAACAAACTTGAAATCGCCGATCGTATCGCCTGCAGAATATCCGTGATGCTTGTCACCCGATTTCATGCTCATGATGACAATGGTGCGGCCTTCGATGGTCATCATGCCGTGCGTTATAGGCAATGCGGGCATTACCGGCGGAGCCGGGGGAGGCGGTGGCAAAACGTCTGGATTGCGGTCAGGCGAAAACAGGGTGCGCGACGCCACTTCCATGTAGGTTGCGGCCGTGACTGGCGGCGCTGGCGGCGCGGGAGTAGCGGGTGGCAAGACAACCTGGTTCGGCTTTTCCGACAAGAGCTTGGTTTCGGTTTTACGCGCTTCGAGCCAGCGCTCCCGTAGTTGCCAGCCGGCCAATGCCACCAGGGCCAGCAGCAGGAGATTCAGCCATAGTATGCGGTGTTTCAAAACGCGAATCCCTTCTTTTCAGGAATCAATTTCTTGGGCACGATTCCGGAAACGCTTAAGCGAACTTGCATGACCTTTTCTTTATTCTGACCGGCTGAGACCCGAATGCTGTTGGTGGCAAGCAGCTCCGGTTGAGCGGCCAGATCGGCCAGCATGTTCACCAACTGTTCCACGCGGCAATCGAAGGAGACGGCCACATTCACTTCGCCGTAGTCCGAGCCCATCGCAGCGGGTTGCCCGAATTCGGCCACGCGAACTTCTATCGGCGACGGCTGGCTGTGGCCCACGCGGCGCAGAATCTGAAACAGTTGCGCCTGGGCCTGGGCGGCGGTGTCGGCTTGAATCATCCCGCGCTCGCGCTTCTTCAGCTCTGCCTCAGCCCGCTTGAACTCCTCTTCCTTGGCCGGCGCAAGCGCCACCAGTTGCATGGTTTTGTTCAGCCGCTTCTGGGCCATTTCGGGTGAATCAGACATGCTGACCACTTTGGGAGCGTCGTCGCCAGAGGGCCAAAACGTAATGGCAATCGTGATGATTAAAGCGCCGATGCCTATGGGGATGAGTTTTTTCTCGCGTTCCTGCAGGGCCATTATTTGGTGCCTCCTGGTTTGGCCACGGTAACTGGCGGCGTTAGCGGGGGCGCTTGACCGTTGGCAGCAGGCGTCTGCGCTGCTGGCCGAAGCTCTTCACGTTGCGAGCGGATGCGAAACACTTCCGCATTCTGCACTTTCGCCAGCGGGATGGTGAATTCGGAGTTTTGAAAATAAGGCGAATTGTCGATCGCCTTGAGCAGTGGCGCGGCCTGATCAGCCTCGCCGCCAACGTTGACTCCGGTGCGGGTCAATTCCAAATAGCTTAACCAGATGGGCGGAGGTAGCACGCGGGTAACTTCCAGAATGGCGTCAAGATCGGACTTGGAGCGGCTACGGAATTCGTCGAGCAGCCTGGCCTGGTCCCTGACCTTTTGCGTCGATTTGTCAAACTGTGCGACCTTCGCGGCGGTGGGCAGTAGCTGTTTGGTCTTCTCTTCCAGCTTGGCGATTAAGCGCCGGTTTTCATAGGTCGTTTGCATGGTCAGCGCCGTGCCCAACAGTACCAGCGCCAAGGTCAGGATAATTGTTGGGATGAAGACGGCACGAGAGTTCTGGCCACGCTGATCCTCAGACAGCAGGTTCGCATTGATCGAGAGCGCCGGGCAGGCCGCGCTCATGGCGGCGGCGTGCGACAGCGAGGGGATGGTGGCTTCGAGCGAAACCGGCTGTGTGTCCGGCGCGAGGCGAAGTTCGGAGATGGCCAGCGTCGAGGCGCGTTCCAGCGGCGGATCGAACACGGCTGAAAATACGGGACGGGCCTGGCTCTCGCCGTATATTTCCAACGTGCCGCCAGCTTCACCCACACTATAGAACTCTTTCGGAGGGGCACTCAGAATGCGCAAGCTGGAATAGATGGCGGCGGCTGAGAAGGTGAACGAGCCGACTTTCACTCCGCATTCGGCGAACAGGGTGCGGTACTTTTCCAGCACTTCCCGTCGTGCGATTCCCACCAGCACGTTTTGCGACCCGCTCAAGCGGTCGAAGGCCGGCACGCCGTCGTCTTCGGCGTAGGGGTGAAGCGAATCCATCTGAAAGCCGATTGCGGCGTTGAGGTCGGCATCTTTCACGCCAGGCATGTTGAGCGTGCGGACAATCACTTCGCGCCGAGGCAGCAGTACGGTGGCAGCCATGTGTGCGCAGCCCAGCTTGCGAAGGAATCGAAGAATCTCCGCGCCCCAATCGTTTGCCTGGCGATCTCGAAAATTGGCGATGTCGATTTTTCCTAAGTTGCGGACTCCGGAAGGGCGCACGCGTACAACCGTTACGTAAAGATCGGTGGCCGTAATTTCAATGCCTATGCCGGTGCCGAAGGCTACCAACTTGCGAAGATCTGGAGAGAGTTGTTCAAGCATCAGCGTGTGCCCGCATTGTCATACCAGCGGAGAGTTTCATATGTCTTAACATAGCCAGGCTTGCGCGGAAATTGGACCGTCGTGGCCACGGAGCGGAACACATCGGAAGGTCTGCCGTCAGGCAACCGGATGTTGGCTGTGGAGCGCAGCGTGAAGATCGTGTTGCCGCCGATTCGCAAGTGGGCCGCGGCCGGGCCGAGCTGCCCAAGTTCGCCCGGATTCACAAACGGCGCGCGGTTACGGCGCTCAATAATTGCTGCAATCGCTTCCTGTGGTACGCCCGCGGCAAGCAACAATGCCGGCGCTGCGGTGTTTACGTCGTACGAGCCCATGGAGCCATAGGGGGACAGCATGTCCTTCAATCCGCCGATGGGCAGCATCTTGCCATCGGGCATTCGTTGATAGGAGCCATAAAACAATTCAGGGGTCATTCCTCGAAGCAGCAAAACTTCCTCAACCTCTTCAAAAGACGCGTGGCGGGCGCGGAAAGACGGCTGCCGCGAGAGATAATACTGGTCCAACGGCCCGACTGCGGAAGGCGGCAAGGGTGTCCGCCAATCCATGATCGCTTCGACGATTACGCCTGCCTGCGTTTGTTCCACGCCTGCGGCCAGCATCAGGCGCATCAGCTCTTCCGGGCGCGCCTGATTGATGTTCATGCGTGAGGTTTCGGGGATGATTTCGACTTCGGCAAAGCCTGTGGGGAATTCAAAGCGCAGGCGCGACATGCCGGGCTCGTAGTATTGAGGTCTGCCATCGGGAGTGCGGTTGCCCGGGCCCCAGCTGATGTAGAGCAATGCGCGGTCGATTCCGGCGGTGGCCAGGTAATAGGCGCGGGTCTGGTCTACGACGCTGGCGGTGCGGTCGGTTTCGCCGCGGACGGTTGTTGCTACGGAGAAGGCGATGGCGGTGAGTGCGGCGGAGAGCCAGAGGACGGCGAGCAGGGCTCCGCCGGCTTCTGTTGTTAGCATTTGCACAGGCGAATCGCCTGCGCCACCCACGGACAGGCAGTGTTTGCAATGGTGGGGCAGGCGGTTTCGCCTGCCAGAGCAGTTGCTTAAAAGCATTGCGAGACTGGGCCTAATCGCCATAAACTTTCATTGGATCCTTATCCACGCGCACAGGCAGTGTGACGCTCATCACATGCAGTGACGACGGGCCGGAATCAAGTGGGGTCATCTCCACGCGTATTGCCGAAGGCATCTCCGGCTTGATCCACGCCGGCAGCCAGCGCTCAATGGGCGGTACCTGCTGATTCAGGTATTCGCGATACACAAAGCGGCACGAGGCCAGTTTGTCGGCCAGGACGAACGATGTTGGCCTCGGCTCCGCAGGGCGGAAAATCGGGCCGCTAAGTCCGGTCATCGGGTCCTGCCCAACGCCGAGACAAAAACTTCCCGTGCTGCGCGGGCCGGTGTACAGATACTCATTCACAACCAGGCGAACGCCCACGTTTTCGGCACCGGGAATAATCATAAATTCCAGGATGTGCGGCAGACCGCGCGAAGCCTCTTCGAGCGAGTAGCTGGATACCAGGCGCATGACTTGAGGTGTGCCCTGGAAAAAGGGAATACGGGTCGAGACCGATTGTCCATCATTGGCCGAACAGTCCGCGGTAACCAGCATCAAGCCGCGGATCTGCTGTTCCAGCACACGTTGCGCGCCAATCACGCGGCGGTTCGACATCAGGCGCGTGTTGGCCTTATCCATCGCCTGGAGGCCAACGCGCATGGAAAACAAAATACCCAGGGAGAGGAAACTCAGCAGCACCATGGAGATCATCATCTCCATGAGCGTTACGCCGGATTGCGTGTGTCTTCTCATCGCCCCGCCATTCCCATACCCATGCCCAGGTCGGCTGGTTTCAAAATGCCTTTTCTGTAGCCATCCATGGAGAACTTCCTGGTCTCGTCGCCAACCTTCCACCACACTTCCATTTCGATCCGCTCAAGAAACCCCTGTCCTGGAGCTGGCGGCATCTGCGATTCAAATGGCGAGAGGCGGGCGCGCCAGCCGGCCTCCGTGCCGCCGATGGTAGCCGGGTCAAACATGCCATCGATGGGAGTCAGTTTGGGCAGGTTGTCCATCAACAACAATTCGTCCATCTTTTGTTTCGCCAGCATGGCCGCGCGGTCGCGCTCGGTGAGCCGGGCGGCATTGCGCATCGACGATGACAGCGATCCGAGCAGGCCAGCCACGGCAATCGCCATCACCATGGTAGCGACCAGAACTTCGAGTAGCGTGAAGCCGCGGCGGTTCATCTAGGAGCATCCTCTGGCCGTTCAATCTGCGGGACGCCGGTGATAGGATCGATGCGCACAATGCGATGGACGCCACGCCGGTTCACCAGTTCCACGCCAACGCGCGGCATGACGCCGCCAGGAAAGATGAGAAAGCGGCGCGGGGTGTTTTCGTCCACACCCATGGCTTCCGGCAGAATGCGCTCGATGGTTATGCCCTCAGGCAGAGACATCTCTTTCACGAACGAAGCGTCGGGCGTGCGCATCGCTATCGTGCGCTCCGCGCGCAGGATGGTTACTTCCACCACCATTTGACGCCGTTCGGCGCGCGTAAGGCCGCTGTTCAGGAAGCTGACGATGGAATCGCAGGCGGTATTGATGCGCAACGAATCGATGCCCGAGGTGATGGCTGGAAAACTGATGCCGATCATGAGGCTGGCGATGGCTACCACCACCAGCATCTCCATCAGGGTGAGGCCGGATTCGGAGGCACCGCGTTTCACTTGCTTTTCCAGCTGACGATATCTTCCGCGATGTCGGTACCGCCGGGTTGGCCGTCGGCACCATAGCTGACGATATCTGGCTCATCGCCGTGCTCACCCGGGAACTTGTAGACGAAGGGGTGGTTCCACGGATCGGTGGGAACCTCTTTCGGCAGGTACGGCCCGTTCCATTGCCCAAGGCCCGCAGGCCGTTCGCGCAACGCTTGCAGGCCTTGCTCGGTTGTCGGGAACATCCCGGTGTCGAGTTTGTAGGACCCCAGCGCGGTCATAAAGGAGTTCATTTGCGCGCGCGCCGCAACGACACGGGCCTTATCCCCTTGCTTGAACATTGCGGGTCCAACGATTGCGGCGAACAATGCGATGATCGTCACGACGACCAGCATTTCAATCAACGTCAAGCCGCTTTGCGATCTTCTTCGTCTTTCGGAAATCTTCATACTGCCACCTCGTTAATACTCGTGATTGCCATCATCAAGCTCAAAATGAGTGCACCTATCAGCACACCCATTACCAGGATTACTACAGGTTCGAAGAGCGATGTGAAGCGCTTGATGGAAGCGCGTGTTTCGTCCTCGTAGATTTCAGCCATGCGGGCAAACATTTTATCGAGCCGGCCGGTCTCTTCGCCTACGCTCAACAGATGTCCCGCAAGTGCGGGGAACTGGCCGGTCTTGCGTAGCGGCCCTGAAATTCCTTCGCCGCGCTTCACGCCCTGCGCCACCGATTCCAAGGCTCCCGCTATCTTCCTATTATTCAAAATTGCGCCGGCGATTCCAATGGACTGCACCAGCGGAACGGAGTTGGCCACCAGCGTGGCCATGGCGCGGGCAAAGCGGGCGGTTTCCGCTTTGCGCATCGCTTCGCCAATGAGAGGTAGGCGCAGGCGGAATGTATCCCACCATAAGCGCCCCTCCACAGTGCGGATGTACGTCTGATGAGTGATCACCAGAATCGCCACCGCTAACGCCGCGATCCAGGCGTACGACTGCAGGAACCGGCTCGTTTCCAGCATGATCCGAGTGGGAGTAGGGATCTGCATACGAGACTGTTCGAATACAGCTGCGAATCGCGGTACAACGAAAGTCATGAGTAGAAAAACAGAACTGAGTCCGACCAGTGTTAACAAGGCCGGATAGATCATCGACGAAATGATGTAGCTGCGCAGCTCATCTCGCGTCTTTTCAAATTCGCTCAACTGTTCAAACACAATCGCCAGCGAGCCCGAGGCTTCGCCGGCGCGTACCATGTTCACAAACAGTTCGCCAAAGTATTCCGGATGCGTGCCCAGACTGTCGGCCAGCGTGCGGCCGCCCTTTACTACGCGCAGCACGTCGAGCAGTACGCCGCGGAACTGCGGCTTTTCGGTCAACTCCGTTGTGATGCTGAGCGCGCGATCAAGCGGCACGCCGGCGTTTAACAACGTTGCCAGTTCCTGCGTAAAGAACAAAACATCTTTACGTTTGGCCGCGCCCAGGGTGGGCAATTTCAGTTCAAACGACTTCTTCTGTTCCAGCCCGACGTAGACCGGGGTCAGGCCCTGGCGGCGAAGTTCTTTAGCGACGGCTTTGTCGTTTTCCGCCGGGAATGTTCCCGTGCGCACTTTGCCATCGGAGGCGACCGCTTTGAAGAAGTAGGTGGTCACTTGGTTAGAACTCCTGCGTGACGCGAAGCACTTCGTCAGCCGTGGTGACGCCGGTGGCTACTTTGTGCCAGCCGTCTTCGCGCAGCGTATGCATGCCGTTCTTGCGCGCAGCCACCGTGATGTCGGCAGCGTCGGAGTTTTTCATGATCAGCTTGCGAATTTCGTCGTTCAATTCCATCAACTCAAAAATACCTACTCGACCCTTGTAGCCAAAACCATGGCAGCTTTCGCAGCCCGTGCCGCGATACGTGAGGATGGATTCTCCTTCGGGCGAAATGCGATGGCCGTCTTCGCGCTTGCAGTTCGGGCAGATGACGCGCACCAGGCGCTGCGCCAGCACGCTGACCAGCGATGAGGTGATGAGATAGTTTTCCACGCCCATGTCCGTCATGCGCGTGATGGCGCTGGGGGCGTCGTTGGTGTGCAGCGTGGAAAATACAAAGTGGCCGGTGAGTGCGCTGCGGATGGCGATGTCGGCTGTTTCGCGGTCACGGATTTCTCCGATCATGATCACGTCTGGATCCTGGCGCACAATGTGGCGGATGCCGGCGGCGAACGTCAGGCCGATCTGCGGATTGACGTGGATCTGGTTGATGCCGTCCATCTGATATTCCACCGGGTCTTCGATGGTGATGATCTTTTTGTCGGGCTGATTGATGCGTTTCAGCGCCGAATACAGCGTAGTGGACTTGCCGCTTCCGGTTGGACCGGTGACAAGAAAGATGCCGTGCGGAAGCGAGGTGTAATACTCCATCCGCGACAACATGTAATCAGTGAACCCAAGGCGGCGGAGATCGTAAAAATCTCCAGCCGACCGGTCCAGCAGGCGCATCACGACGCTTTCGCCATACAGCGTTGGCAGCGTAGATACGCGCAAGTCCACTTCGCGGCCGAGCGTCTTTACTTTGATACGGCCGTCTTGCGGGAGCCGGCGCTCGGCGATGTTTAACTTGGCCATGAGTTTCACTCGGGAAATCATGGCCGCTTTCAGATCTCTGGGCGGCTGCTCTTGCAGGTAGAGCACGCCGTCAATACGGTAGCGGATACGAAACTCTTTTTCGAACGGCTCAATGTGGATATCGCTCGCCCGGCTCTCTACGGCGCCGGCAATCATGGCGTTCACCAGGCGGATGACTGGCGCTTCGCTCGCCATGTCGCGCAAGTGTTCCAGATCCTCAGTGGCTTGCGCGCCGCCGTCGCCCATGTCGGTATCGGGCCGCGCCGCTTCGCCGTAATACTTGTCGATCGAATCGAGGATCTCCTGCTCCAAAGCGAGCACGGGGTTGATCTTGAGGCCGGTGAAGCCGTTGACCGCGGCGATGGTCTCGAAGTCCAGCGGATCGGCCATGGCCAGCGTAAGCGCCGAATCGGCCATGCCAACCGGAATGCATTTGAACTGCCGCAGGAAGCGCCCTGAAAGGCCTTCGGCTTCAGGGATGGCCGGCGGCGGGCCTTCGATGGCGACAACCGGAATGGAGAGCTGTTCGCTTAGTGCGGCCAGCACATCGCGCACGGCGATGAAGCCCAGGTCGACAAGGATCTTGCCCAGCTTGTCGCCGCGATCTTTTTGAAGTTCGAGCGCACGCTCGAGATCTTCCGCCGAGATCAACCGGCGGGCGATGAGTAGCTCACCAAGGCGCTGTTTCAAAACTCTTGAACCCTGATTACGGAATCGATCGTGGCGCGGTCGCGTTTTCCTGTCTGCAACTCGACGAGTGCTCCGCGCGGGGCTTCCATTAAGATCTGTGCGGGCAGGCCGGCGGCAATTTCACCGGGATAATTGAAAAGCGATACTCCGATGGCAATTCTTTCATTGGCGGGCACGGAGTCGAGCATGGCAGCGGAAGCAAGCAGCATATTCTGCATGGCCTTCCTCAATTTAGGCAGACGCTCCAATTTAGTTGCGCGGACTTTCTCCAGCGTCTCTTTCGGAATCACCTGCCGGAACGGAGTCGCGGCCCCGCCCTCCGAGAGGTTCACTTCAGCTACGAACACGGCTCCGTAGTTTTCCAGATAAACGCCTTGGGTGAAGCTGAGAAGGCCATAAGGGTCGTCGGGAATGATCGCACGCAGGCTCTTGTCGAAACTCTTTTCGACCGCAACCATGCTTGTGCGCGACACCGTTTTGGCCGCTTTAGCCGCAAAGGCGATCGACGCGGCGACAGCCAGGACTGCAAGGGTCCGTCTCATTGACCGGCCTCTGGAACTTCCGCCGATGCCAGGCGCCACGAGTTCAACTTCTTTTGCAGGACGGTATAGTTTGCTTCCAATGCCATCATGTCCGCCCGGCGGTCAAAATCCAGCTCTTTGCGTTGCTCGGTCATGGCCCGCTGCAGCTTCGCTTCACCGCGCGCTTCGTATTCGGCGGAGACCTTCTTTACTTCCAGCTCCACGCGGCGGTTGACCTCTTGTTGTACCATCGCCTGGATTACTGCCGGGTCAGTTGTTGGCGAGGCGGTTTGGCTACCATGCGCCGGCGCCAGCCCATGAACCAGAATGGCGCAGGAGAGCATCGCCGCTCCGGCAAAGCCGAGCTTTGGGCCGGAGTTCCACAATTTTTGATACCAGCGGGGTTCGAAGACTTTATCCGATACAAAGGCGATGCGGCGTGGCAGTTCCTCTTCGCGCACGCTCAACAGTGCTGTTTGGGTCAACTGTAGCCGGTCATATTCGTGTTGGCAGGAAAGGCATTTCGGCAGGTGCTCTTCCACCCGCTTGCGTTCGCGGGGGTCCAGCTCGCCAAAAAACAGATCTTTCAGATCGTCAGGTGCGCAGTTCATCTTCCACCTCTTGCATTGACTGGAGCCAGAATGTCCTTCAGGTTCTCAAGGCCGGCATAGACGCGGGATTTTACGGTTGAAACGGGGCAATCCAAAATCACAGCCATCTCCTCGAATTTGAACCCTTCGTAAACTTTCAGAACCACCGCTTCGCGCTGCTCGCCACTCAGCCGTTTCATCGCCGCCGCAACTGCCAAGGTGGTTTCCACCGGCAGCATGCGCGTCCCTTGCGAAGGCGGGGCGAGTTCGGGCCCAAGCTCTTCTTCGGGACGGTTCTTCCTGAGCAGCGAATACGATTCGTTGTGGGCGATGCGGAAGAGCCATCCGGCAAACTTGGCCGTGTCTTCCAGCTTTCGCAGGTTCTGATACGCCTTGAGGAAAACGTCCTGGCACAAGTCCATGGCGTCCTCGCGATTCCCCACGAGCTTCAATATGTAATTGAAGACACGCTTCTCCCATCGTGAAACCAACAGGTTATAGGCATCAACGTCGCCTTCCCGTGCTTTCCCAATCAGATCCCTATCTTCGATTTCCCGAAAGATCAAGGTTTGGGGGCCACTCCTTTATCTCCAATCATAAAGACTCAGCCCAATGAAAAAAAGTCGATTGGAATCAAACGAGGACCTGAGGGACGGAGGGGACGGACCG
>CAIRSA010000277.1 GCA_903881085.1 uncultured Acidobacteriia bacterium | reverse complement strand
TTCTTGTGGCGGAACAGCAGGTAGTCCACAAACGGCACCAGCGGCGCGCCCTTGCCACCTGCGGCGATGTCCCGCGGACGAAAATCGTTGACCACAGGAATGCCCGTGCGCTCAGCCAGCACTGCTGCCTCGCCGATCTGCATTGTGTTCGTGCCTTCGTGAAAAATGGTCTGCCCGTGGCACCCAATTAGCTCAATGGTATCGAGCTGCACGCCGCAATTCTTTACGGCTTTGGCATAGACTTCCCCTAAGCGGAAATTCAGCCGTGAAATTGCGCTGGTATGCGTGTCGCAGTTCGAAACCGCCATGATGTCGCGCCGCAACGCCGCAGCGTAGGGCGTCGACTTCCAGCCAACCAGGTTCCACTTTCCCCGTTCGATATCGATGACCGCGACGTCCACGCCATCAAGCGAAGTGCCGCTCATGATGCCTGCAACTCTCATTGTCTTCGCAATTCCTCTTGCAGTTCAGCCAGCAATTGCAGGGCTTCGATAGGCCGCAGTTCGTCCACTTTCAGATTGCGAATCCGTTCCGCGATGTTGTGGTTCACCGGCTCGAACAGTTGAATTTGCATCGGCGCCGCAGACTTCGTGCGCGGCGGCGCAAGTTCTTCGCTCACCGAATGCTCGGCCTTCTCATGATGCTTCAACACTTCACGCGCACGTTCGATCACCGACATCGGCAGCGCCGCCAGTCGCGCCACTTCAATACCGTAGCTGCGGTCTGCTGCGCCCGGCTCCACTTTGCGTAAGAAGATGATCTGGTCGCCCGCCTCTTTCACAGCCACGCGCAGATTGGTCACACCGGCCATCAGATCGCCGAGTTCGGTCAGCTCATGGTAGTGCGTGGCAAACAGCGTGCGCGCGCCGATTTTTTGATGAATGTGCTCCACAACGGCCCACGCCAGCGCCAGGCCATCGTAGGTAGCCGTGCCACGCCCGATCTCATCCAGCACAATCAAACTGCGAGCCGTCGCCGTATTTAAAATTACGGCCGTCTCCGTCATCTCAACCATGAACGTGCTGCGCCCGCGAGCCAGGTTATCGGCCGCGCCGATGCGTGTGAACACGCGATCCACAACCGGCAATAGAGCCGACGTAGCAGGCACGAACGAGCCCATCTGCGCCATGATGGAGATCAACGCCGCCTGCCGCAAGTAAGTTGACTTACCGCCCATATTGGGGCCTGTGATCAGTCCGATGAACTTGCCGGTAGTATCCAGCGAAAGATCGTTAGATATAAACCGCACGCCCTCGCGCGCCGCCAGCTTCTCAATCACCGGATGCCGCCCACCCGCGATGCGCATCTCGCCGGCCTCGGAAAACTGCGGCCGAATATAGCGTTCTTCCGCCGCCACCTGCGCTAGGCCCGTCTCCAGATCCAGCTTCGACACCGCATCCGCGGCGGCGCGTATTCGCATTGCGTTCGAGGCCGCAAACCCACGAATTTCGGCGAACAACTCGCGCTCGATGGTCAGAATCTTATCTTCCGCATCGAGCACTTTGCTTTCCAGCACCTTCAATTCCGGCGTAGTGAAGCGCTCAGCATTCACCAGTGTCTGCTTGCGGTCGTAGTCAGCCGGAGCCAGATGCATGTTGGCTTTGGAGATCTCAATGTAATAACCAAAGACGTTGTTGAACCGCACCTTCAACGATTGAATACCGGTGCGTTCGCGCTCGCGCGTTTCAATCTGCGCGATGTACACCTTGCTGTTTTTGCTGATGTCGCGCAGTTCATCGAGCGCCGCATTCACGCCATCACGGATCGTCCCGCCATCGGTCAGGTTGATCGGCGGCGTATCGGAAATGTTCTGCAAAATGCGGCTGCAAACCTCGGCCGCCTCTTCCATCTCGCCGTTGCCCAACAACTGATTCAGCCGCGGGATCTTCTCGAGCGACTTACCCAACGCCAGCATCTCTCGCGGACCGGCCGTACCCAGCGTGATCTTCGCCAGCAGCCGCTCCATGTCCTGAATGCCTTCCAGCACCTTGCGGATCTCCGCGCGCAAAATTGTCTCGCGCAGAAAGTGTTCTACCCGGTTCAACCGCGACTCAATCTCGTCGCGTTCGAGCGATGGCCGCAGCAAACGCCGCCGTAACAGCCGCGCCCCCATGCCGGTCATGGTCTGATCGATCACGCTCACCAACGTGGATTCGCGCGACTCGCCCTGAAACAGCGGATCGGTCAATTCCAGATTGCGAATCGTCACCGCATCCAGCACCATCGCCTCGCTGCGATCGAAGTACGAAGGCCGCTCCAGGTGGTCGAGCGCTGAACGCTGCGTGTCGCGCAGATAGTGCAGCACCGCACCCGCTGCCGAAACGCCCAGCGTCTTGCCCGACAATCCGCAGCCATCCAGACTCAGCAAATGGAAATGTTCGCGCAGCGTGCGTTCGCCGTAATCGTAGGCAAGAATCCAGTCCTCAATCTCGGTGCGGCAGCGGCCCGATTCGATCTTCAGATCCTTGGTCGCCAGCACCTCGCGCACGCTCCATGCTTCGAGCGTAGCCTGCACTTCCGTCGCAGCCAGTTCGGTCACACGGAACTCGCCGGTAGAAATATCAACGAGGGCCATGCCCGCCCGGTCGCCGTTGCGCGACACCGCCGCCAGATAGTTGTTTTCGCGGGAACGCAAAACACTTGACTCTGTCGCCGTGCCCGGTGTGACGATGCGCGTCACCTCGCGCCGCACAATCTTCTTGGTGAGCTTGGGGTCTTCCACCTGATCGCAGATGGCCACGCGATAGCCCTTCTGAATCAGCCGCGCAATGTAGTTTTCGGCAGCATGATACGGCACGCCGCACATGGGAATCGCGTTTTCTTTGTCCTTGCTGCGCGAAGTAAGGGTGATCTCCAACTCGCGCGCGGCTACCACTGCGTCTTCCAGAAACAGTTCGTAGAAGTCGCCTAACCGGAAAAAGAGCAGAGCCCCGGGCACCTGCTCTTTGATGGAATGATATTGCCGCATCAGCGGCGTCGAAGTATCAGACACTCGCCGCCCACGTCCTATGGCAATGCGCAAGAATAACGTCGCATTGACTGCGCGAGCCCATGTGGCGCGGGCACTCGTGCCTGCCGCGTCCCGACTCATCGGGACGCCTGTCTGGCGTGCTCCAAAACGCATCCCGATGAGTCGGGACGCGGCAGAGTGAGACTCTGCGCCACGTAGATGGCGGCAAGGTTATTTTTGTGCGGTGCCTAAGCATAGATTCCCCGCGAGCGAATGGCATTGGCCACACGATCGAGCGCCAGCATATAAGCCGCTGTGCGATTGTTCACCTTGTGCGATTCGCCGTAGTGCACCACATCCTGGAAGCTCTCAATCATGATCTCTTCCAATCGCGAATTGACCAATTGTTCGTTCCAGAAATAGCCCTGGCGATCCTGCACCCATTCGAAATAACTGACCGTAACTCCGCCGGCGTTGGCCAGAATATCTGGAATAATGAAGATATTCCGGTCTTCCAGGATCTGATCCGCCAGCGCAGTGGTTGGCCCATTGGCGCCTTCGCACAGAATCTTTGGATTGATCTTGCCTGCGGTCTGCGAAGTGATAACGTTCTCTTTCGCTGCCGGCAACAACACATCGCACTTAAGGAACAAGCCCTCTTCGGAGGTTAAGTTCTCACCGCCTGGAAAATCCAAAATGCTGCCAGTGGCCGCCCGATGTGCCGCCAGCGCGGGAATATCCAGGCCATTCGCATTGTGGACCGTGCCGTCGACTTCAATCACGGCAATGATCTTGATGCCGATCTTCGACATCAGCTTCGCCGCCATACCGCCGACATTGCCAAAGCCCTGCACTACCACCGTGGTCTCTTCCGGCTTCATGCCGAACTTTTGCAGCGCCTGCAGAATCACCGTCATGCAGCCGCGCCCGGTCGCTTCCGGCCTTCCGCGCGACCCGCCCAGATGAAACGGCTTGCCCGTCACAACAGCGGTTGTTGTCTCGCGCTTGTGCATGGAAAACGTGTCCATGATCCATGCCATGGTTTGCTCATTCGTGTTCATGTCGGGCGCGGGGACATCCTTCTCCGGCCCAATAAAATCGATGATCTCAGCGGTATAGCGCCGTGTCAGGCGCTCCAGTTCCAGGTTCGACATCACGTTCGGATCGCAGATCACGCCGCCCTTGCCGCCGCCAAACGGAATACCAACTACTGCGCACTTCCACGTCATCCACGACGCCAATGCGCGCACTTCGTCCAGAGACACGTCTGGCGCATAGCGGATGCCGCCCTTGGCCGGTCCGCGCGCGATCGAATGCTGCACACGAAAGCCGGTGAATACTTCCAACCGGCCGTCATCCAACGTAACGGGAATGTGAACTGTCAACTCTCGGGCTGGCTTGCGCAAAATCTTCTGCATGCCATCGTCGAGGGCGAGTTTTTCTGCCGCAGTGTCGAAACGGATTTCGGCATTGCGCCAGGGGTTTGTCTCGTCCATGCTCATTGAGGATTGCCTCCGACTCTCATTATGTCACCGTCCAACTACAGAGTCAGTCTGACGAGCACATACACAACAGGCATTGAAAACAGGCTGCTGTCCAGGCGGTCGAGCCAGCCGCCATGCCCGGGCAGAGAAGTTCCGCTGTCTTTCACGCCGGCCCCACGCTTCAACGCGGACTCCGCCAGGTCGCCCACCTGTCCGGCAATATTTGCGGCAGTCGCAAACATCAGCACGTGCGCCAGATCCACTACAGGCAAAAGATAATGCATGAAGGCCACGCTATAGGCGCATGATGCCGCCCACGAAGCGATGGCGCCTTCCCGCGATTTGCCAGGACTGATGGCCGGCGCCAATTTGTGCTTGCCGATTGCGCGGCCTACAAAATACGCCATGGAGTCGCCAGCCCAATTGATACTTACGGCAAACACCAGCCAGTAAGCGTGCATGGCATGCAATTCAATGCCGGCCCGCCATGCGGCGAACACGTAGACCAGACCCAGCACCATCCCTCCGGCCTGCGGCAAAGACTGTTTCAGATCTTTGGCGAAGGTTGCCAGAGTCATTGCCAGCAGCCCAGTCAGCAGCAACAATGGACTGTATTTCACATCGCCCAACAAGATGCCTGCGCCAATTCCATAACCGATCGCTTGATTCGCATTAAGCCCAAAAGCTCGCACCAGGCCAAGATATTCATGGAAGCACAAAAAGGCCACGGCGCAAGCTCCCAGCAGAAAAAGCCATGCCGGAGCCCAGACTAACAAGTATGCGGAGACGGGTATCAGAACCAGTGCGGTTACAACGCGCTTCATCGAGTCGGTAAAGCCTCAACCAACTGTTCCCGCCGCGGGCTCAACCCGCCAAAGCGGCGATCGCGCTTCTGGTAATCCACGATGGCTCGCAACAACTCGGTGCGGTTGAAATCCGGCCACAGCGTTTCGGTGACATAAATTTCCGCATAAGCGATCTGCCAAAGCAGGAAGTTGCTCACACGCAATTCGCCTGAGGTACGGATCAGCAGATCCGGATCCGGGAGGCCGGCAGTGTACAGATAATCGGAAACAGAAGCCTCGTCGATGCTGGTCAAGCCCTCTTTTAGCATGCGATTGATCGCGTCGGTCAATTCCGCGCGCCCGCCGTAGTTGATGGCGAGATTTACCTGCAGCCCGGTGTTGTTGCGTGTTGCAAAAACCGCATCGCGCAACTCGTCCTGCACCATCTCAGGCAGCGCGCTCAGGCGTCCAATGGCCGCCAGCCGAATATTGTTCCGCATCAGGCTTGGCATTTCGCGGCGGATGTAAATCCGCAGCAAGCGCCACAGCGTTTCCACTTCGTGACGCGGCCGCTTCCAGTTCTCAACGGAAAAGGCGTAGAGCGTTAATACTTCGATGCCCAAGCGCGCGCACGATTCCACCGAGTTCCGCACAGGCGCAATTCCAGCTTTGTGTCCTGCCACGCGAGGCAGGCTGCGCCGGTTGGCCCATCGTCCATTTCCGTCCATGATGACGGCAATATGGGCTGGCAACCTCTCCGGATCGATCGACTTGGCAAGCGCCCAGTCCGAATCCGAGGGCTGCATTTGATCAAACAATGCCTTCATGCGTGTAATTTTCTATAGTACATCAGTGTAGCCCCAGTAGCGCTACTGCCAAAGCACCTACTCCAAGAAAAGATCCGAATGGCAACTCGTAAGTGTTCATGTCTTTCTTGCTTAGCAGCAGGAACGTCATGCCTAAAACCGAGCCCAGCACGGAGCCGATCATCAGTGCCATGATGCCTGGAATCAGGCCCAAAAAACTTCCGATCATCGCCACCATCTTCACATCGCCAAGACCTAAACCTTCTTTTTTGCGAATCTTTTGGTACAAAAAGCCCAGCGTAAAGATGCAAACTGTCGGCGCAATAGCGGCCAGCAGAGATTCGTAAAGCGAGATCAACGGCGAATTCTGGCCGCTATGAAACAGGCTGACCAGCCCTTGCGGCAAAATTACAAACCAGGAAAAAATCAGCCCCACTGCGATTCCGCCAAGCGTGAATTCATCCGGCAAAATTCGCTCTTCGAAATCGGTGAACGTCAATGCAATCAGCATCGCTCCAAAAATGCAGAACTTGGCGCATTCGGGCGTCAGGCCATAGCGCCAGCCGCAATAGGCAAATAGAGCACCGGTCAGCAACTCCACAATCGGATACCGCCATGAAATCTTTGCCCCGCAATAACGGCACTTGGCGCGCAACAAAAGAAAACTGAGCACGGGGATCAGGTCGTACCAGGCGATCGTCTTCTCGCACTCCAGGCAGAACGAACGTGGGGCGACAACCGACAAATCGCGAGGCAGGCGGAAAATACACACGTTCAGGAAACTGCCGATTACCAACCCGAATGGCAGCAATAACAACGCTTCAATCATCCGAGCACCTCTCGATACACTGCCAGCGTCCGGCTCACCATCAACTCCGCGCTGAACATTTCTTTCACGCGTTGTCTTGCCCGCGTTCCCATATCCTGAGCCAGCCTCGGCTCGCGCAGAATCCTCTCCATTGCCGCGCGAATCGGTTCCGCCCGATTCTCCACTAAAAATCCTGTCATCCCGTCCTGCACCACCTCGATCAACCCGCCAACCTTGCTCGCCACCACCGGCACTCCGGCCGCCATCGCCATCAGCGCAGCCGAGCCTAAACCTTCTGCATGCGTGATGTAGGCCATCAATGCCGCGTACTGAAGATCCGCTTTCAAATCTTCGGAAAACCGCACGTCACAACCAGCTTCGCGGAGCAGGGAACTGCCCTTTGCCGGATCGTCCGTCGCCGGCGCTACAATCCATCCGCGTGACCTCGCCTGTTCGGCTGGCTCCACGCCGTCGTACACCACCGTGATCTTACCATCTGGCACACCCGCGGCACGCAGCACGCCAGCCACAAACCGCGACACCGCGATGTACTTATCGGCCCGCTTGTATTTCCAAGTCGAAAGAGGCGATCTCTTCACCGGGAAGGCCACCCTCCGCGAAACCACTAACGGTTTGCGGCGCTGCAGGCAGGCCATGGTATGCGACTTCGCATCGTGAGCATGAACCAGGTCCACCTCGCCGGCGGCAGCCATCACTACACGCCATCCAAGCGGGCGAACCTCGACGACCGCAGCCGCCTTTTCCGCCAGCGGCGATCCAGTCGGCGCCAACAGCAACTGCTCCACACCCGCCGCGCGTAACCCCTGCATCAACAGAAGCGCCTGCCATTGCCCGCCGCGCATCGATTTGCCTGAATCCACGTGCAGGATGCGCATTATCGTCCCGGAGTCATGTTTCGCGTCTTGGCGAATTTAATGAACTGATACAGCGAACCCATCCAAGCAATGGCAAGCCCTTCCACGCCATCCAGAAAGCCAAGTTGGAAGAGGTAAGTCCGCACAAAAGTCCAGAGATCGGAAGAGCACACGTCTG
>CAIRSA010000276.1 GCA_903881085.1 uncultured Acidobacteriia bacterium | reverse complement strand
GTTCACGCGGTGCCTCCCGCGAAGTTCCAATGGGTTAGCTAACATAACTGCAACACTCGGTAGTTTCTACTGGCTAGGTTTTGAAACATCAGGTCTTTCACCTGATAAGAAGCGCCTTGCTTTGCTCGGCGCACAACGTTTCTGCGATGGCAGACGCGTGTTTGGGTTGTGTTAGTGTGGTGGTTGCGGGGATTCTGGCGTCTTGCCATCCGCGGGTTCGGCCATTTCAGGCTTGATGAAGTATCCGGAATTTTTCCATGCACCGCTTTTGTCCTTCGTTGATACAACCATCTCCACAATATTCGATTTGTTCTTGAATGAAGTGATGAAGTGGAGAATGACATGCTCACCATCGGGAAGATCGGGGAAGGATTTGGCAAATTCCGCACTCTTTAGTTTGCGGCTTACCACATCGCCCAGAGGCTTTCGAACTTCTGTGAGTGATCGTTGCATTAGCTCAAGTTTGATGGCGGCCTGAGAATAGGTCGAGGTAGCCTTCCAAGCCTCTTCATACTTGCCTGAGTCAACCAGCGATAGCCACTTTTCAGTCGCCTTCTGAGCTTCTTCTTCAGGCTTCGGTGCGGCTAGCGATGATCCACCTGTCACCGCGACTGCCGCCAGAATCATTATCATGTGTATAGCGCGTCTAGATCTCATGTTTCGATTGGCTTGGTTGTTTCATCTTATGGTTTCTGCCGAACGTTAGAGGCTGCCACCGGCTACCGGGGCTGGATCTTCGTACGTGGGGTTGGGGGTGGAATTATCACGGGATATTCAACGCAGGGCGGGGTAGCCGGTTGGTCAGCCCTCTCTTGTTAGCCTTCTTCATTTGTCGCTTTTCTGACATTCCCCCTCGACCATGCCGCGCATTCCAAGATAGTTTGGTTCATGAATCGGAGTAAAGACCACGGCCGTCGCTTGAGTATATTTCTTCCCCTCCTGCGGAGGCAGTCTATCAGCTCTTTCCCCTGAATCCGCATAATCCGCAAAGGCGTCACCTACCCTCTTGTTGTGGACAATCTGGATCAGAACTTGCTCGATCATGTCATTCATAAAGACCGCAAGAACTTCGCCCTTTCGTAGCTGAAAATCAGGAACATCTGAGGAAAATTCCTTGAGCATCTTCTTGGCCTTGTCTTGATCATCGGTCCAAACACAGTAGCGGCGATCCGTAACCTCCCGCTGATAGAGCGGATATTCATGGATGACCTTGTATTTGAGAGGCTGGAGTTCGATAGGTTGATGCGGAACAATCTGGATATGCTCCGTATCTTGGTCGAGATTCTTACAGTGATCTGATGCCGAGTCCTCTCCTCGGATAATCAGGTGGGATAACCACCCCAACGCAAAGACTAGGACAGTCGATGCGATGTACATTATTTTGCGCATATTATTATTGGCTAACAGTGTTGTTCACGAGCGCGTTCGATTTGTACCATTACACGAGCGCGTTCGTGTTCCAAGTGTAACATCGACCCGGACGCGCGGACTTCGTCCACCGACGCTGGAAAGGTCGTTCTCACACGGGAAATCAATCACACGCCAACCGCTGGAGCAAGGGGATTCTACCAGAATCGTCACGCCGTTCCACCGTAGACGCCGCGCAGCAAGCCCAGATCCTTGCCGCTGGCGCGGAGCAATTGGACATTCTTGTCGCGCCAGGCCGCCAGAGCCACCAGGCCCATCGGGTCATCGGCGACCTGTGCATACAACCCGATGAATGCCTCGAAATCCTTGATGAAGCAATGTCCGCCAGCACCACGCCCGCCGTCATCCGCGATTTGCAGGTGACTTGGGCCGATCCGTGCATCTGCCGCCACCATGTCGCGCACCCGTGCGTAATCGCAACCCAGCCCCCGTGCCAGACCATGGAGGATATTGGCATAGACGACTTTCAGATAGAGGAAGGCGTTGGCCCCGTATTTTATCAGCTCCGCATCCCTGGCCGGGCAGATCAATTCAAAGGGTGCCTTGGGGAGCACGGACAAGACATCTGCCGCACGGGCGCGATGCTCTGGATTGCCCTTTGGAATTCCAACAATGTTCCTGCTAGGGTGAGCCGCATCATAAGCGGCGGTTTTCTCAACCAGGAACTCCGGGGAGTGCATCACGATGATGTCAGGAAACAAATCCTGCAATTTCTCCGTGGTGCCGGGCAGGATGGTGGATTTGATAACCACCGTGGAGCCGGGACCGATGCTCTCCAATGCCGACACCACCAAACTGTCGTCAAAGCCTGTTGGAGTGGTTGGAGTTGGCACCGCAATGAACACAATGCGGCAGTCCTTGATTTTTTGCCTGTTGCCAACGTAGGACGCTTCCAGGCTGTAACGAACGACATCAAAGCCGCGTGCCTCGAAGCAATCCGCGTAATTTCTGCCGATCCACCCTTGTCCGATAAAGCCGATTCGTTGCGTTGTCATGGTTCTGGCTGTTCGTGGCTCGTTGCTTGTTTCCACTGGAGGCGCAGCGTGTCCAACTGGTCCCTGAGCGTTGATTGCCCTGTGCCGGTACTGCTCCAGTGCGTCCGCACCCCGTTCCGCCGAAACAGGCAGTGCTGGTATTGGGCGAGTCGTGCCAGCGGCATGAAGATGATGCGTTCCTCGGGCCAACCTGTTTCAGCGGCGACGGCAAACACCTGGGCTGCTAGGAAACCCGGTTCGTCGCACGGCGAGGCTTTTTTGCGCCGGCACCTCCCATAGTCTCAACCTGTGCCGCCTCAAGTTCCTTGCTCTGTTCCTCCAGGCGTTTGAATGCAATCTGGAAGTCAGCGGGTGTGAGGCCACCGCAGAAGATGAGGGCGGACTCGCGGAATGCCTGTTGGTCGAAGGAAACCAACGCCACTTCCGGCCACGAGGCGCAATGGGCGAACACAAATCCCATGATGGCGGCGGTGAACTCGGGAGTGCCGTCCTTGGGCATTTCACCCTTCACCAGCGGGTTGCCCGTCGGGGGAGTTTCCAGGTCGCAGGCTGACCTGAATGGGTTTCTTGAGTCCGAGGTTGCGGATGCTTTCGACGATCTTCTCAAACTTCCTGCGATCCCGGCAGCGCGGGTTGAGGATTCGGATGCGATCCAGCGGGATGAATATGACTTCGTTTTTCATGGCTTTGATATGTGGATTAGAATTCCCTCCCAACCTGCGTCCGCTGGGCAAGGGTGAAAAAGTGGCTGAGGTCGTCAAACCGATAGCCGTCGAGGCAAGTGCCATTCGCTTCGGCGAGGCGGAGTTTTCCGGCGGCGACATCGATGGATGGCAGTAGATAGTAATCGCGGATGCCGTTGTTAGCCGAGGCGAGTCTGGCCGCGATGGTGATGTCGGGTCGCCCCGCCTGATCCATCATGATGACCCAGCGTGACGCGCCCGCGCCGGTGTTCCAGTGGCGACATAGTGAAACCGACACACGAATCTCACCGTTGACGTGTAACACGTTGCGACTTCCCCCCATTTCCACCCCCGCGCCCACGCCGCGCAAACTGTCGACCACTGAACCCATGAGTTCTGGG
>CAIRSA010000275.1 GCA_903881085.1 uncultured Acidobacteriia bacterium | reverse complement strand
TTGCCGTCGACTGCTCTATTTAGGATTACGAATTTCCCGTCGTGTCCAGAAAATAGAGGAGCACATTCGAATCGACATGGAGTGCTTCACCTTCACGCATGCACTTCGTCACGGCTCATCCGTTCCTCTGCTCTCGGTTAATCGCGTGGCGGGCAGGATTTGAGACAGGCTTGATATTGATTTTCTTTGCCACGATTCCAGCGTGGCATGTAAGAAGTGCAAGTCTCCCCACAACCTCCTCAGCAGCACCTAGGGCCTTTCGCGAAAATTTCCTGGGGCTATTCTCTTATCGGGATTGCACAGTTTACCCCATGCTATTCATAGTGGGTTATCCCTTAAAATAGGGCATCACGGATCTCTGGGAAAGAGTATGGAAAATCTATCACTTCCGCTATTAGTTTTTGCTGCCCTCTGGGCTGGCGTTGCTTTGTGCTGGTTCTACATGCGTGGACGCGTGCAGGAGGCTGAGGACAAGGCGAAGGCCGACGCCATCGCCGAAAATGCGGCGCTGGTGGAGCGGCTAAACGGCCGAGAGGCACAGACCTCCGAGATGAAGGCGTCGATTGAAGTCCGCGATCAGGAAATCTCCCGGTTGCGCGAAGAGAATCGCAGCGAAAGCGAGCGGCGAGCCGCGGCGGAACAACTCTCCCTGCGCGTGCCTGCGCTCGACGAGCAATTGAAAGATGCGAACCAGCAGCTGGCAATCGGGTATGGAGAGATCTCGGTCCAGCGGTCATCAGTGGCCGATTTGAAGGCGCGGCTGGAAGCGGCCGCGCGCTCCGCGGAAGAGCGGGCGGCACAGTTGCAGGAGGCCAACGCCAGGCTCGCCGAGCGCGAAGCACAGGTCCTCAAACTGCAAACCGAACATTCGGACATGCGCGCCGCGGCTGCCGAGACGGCGATGCACAACGAAGGGCTAAAGGCCGCTCGCGAAGAGACGCTGGCGGATCTGGAACAATGGAAGGCCAAGGTGGATGAGCGCGACCTGAACGTGGCCACCTTATATGAAGAGACCGCAGTGCTGAAGATTCAGTGCGCCGAGCTGACCGCGAAGATGGACGAGAGCCGTAAGAGCCATCAGGAAAAGACCGCGCTGCTGACGGAGTCGCATGAGAAATTGACGAAGGCGTTCCAGGGCCTGTCGACCGACGCGCTGAAGTCGAATAACGAGTCGTTTCTGCAACTGGCGAATGAGACGCTGCAGAAGTTCCAGGAGACGGCGAAGGTGGAGCTGGAAGGGCGCCATAAGTCGATCGATGAAATGGTGAAGCCGTTACGCGAATCGCTGGAAAAAGTAGATTCACGCATCGTGGAAATGGAGAAGGAACGCACCGGCGCGTATGCCGGGCTGACGCAACAGGTGGAGTCGCTATCGCGTACGCAAGCCCAGTTGCAGACCGAAACCGTGAACCTGGTGAATGCGCTCAAGTCTCCGACCGTCCGCGGACGCTGGGGAGAGATCCAGCTGCGGCGCGTGGTGGAACTGGCCGGCATGCTGGAATACTGCGACTTTACCGTGCAGGAATCCCGCGATGGCGAGGATGGCAAGCTGCGGCCCGACATGGTGGTGCAGTTGCCGAATCAACGGCAGATTGTAGTGGATTCGAAGGTATCGCTGGCGGCCTATCTGGAAGCGTTGGAAGCGGGCGACGAGGCAACCCGCGTGGAAAAGATGAAGCAGCACGCGCAGCAGATTCGGACGCATCTTTCACGGCTGAGCGCGAAGACTTACTGGGGACAGTTCCCTGCCTCGCCAGAGTTCGTAGTGGCATTTCTGCCTGGCGAAATTTTCTTCAGTGCGGCGTTGGAGCAGGATCCGGGCTTGATCGAATACGGCGTGGAGCAGAAAGTAATTCTGGCTACGCCCACTACGTTGATCGCGCTGTTGAAGGCCGTGGCATATGGCTGGAAGCAGGAACAAGTGTCAGAGAACGCGCGTGAAATTCGCGACCTGGGCAAGGCACTTTATGACCGGCTGCGAAACCTCGGCGAACACTTCACCGATCTGCGCAAGAACTTGGAGCGCACTAACGCTTCTTATAACCGCGCGGTGGGTACATTGGAATCGCGGGTGATGGTAAGTGCGCGCAAGTTCAAGGAGCTTGGCGCGGGCAGCGGGGACGATCTGGTGACGGTGAATCCGGTGGAGATTGCGCCGCGAATCTTGCAGGAGATCGAGGGGGAGCCGGCCGAGGTTGTGAGTGATGCGACGGAGGAGGAACGCTCACCACTTCCGTTGGCCGCAATCGATGCCCCCCCTATTAATGAAGACGCAACGGAAGCCGCCAAAGTTCCTCCGGCTGCGGAAGTTCACAACTATCAAAAGGACGCAACGCCCGGCGAAGAGGAACTGGTAGAAGAAGTTTTCTTTGAGGAAGAGGATCACCGGGAAGACATTAAGGCGCTGCATGCGCACGTAATTCTTTCGTGATTTGTAAAAGGGTCGTAAAAAGTCCGAAAAATCGAAACTGATTTTCGCACAATTTCGTCTTCATGGTCAGGAGGCGAAGATGAAAAAGAACTTCTTGAGAACAACAGTAGCGGTGGCCGGAGCGATGCTTGCATCGATCTCTTCGTTCGCCGCATCAAACCAGACGACAGCGCCGGAAACACAGGCGCAACTGGAACAGAAGGTGCGTCACGAACTGGTGATGCTGCCCTACTTCAACATCTATGACGATATCTCTTTCCGCGTGGACAACGGGAAAGTGACGTTGCTGGGCGAAGTAACCAGGCCAACGCTGAAGTCCGATGCGGAAGGCGTAGTGAAGCGCATCGCGGGCGTGACAGGCGTTGAGAACCAGATTGAGGTGCTGCCATTATCGAATTTCGATAACGGAATTCGAGTACGAGTGGCACGGGCTGTGTATGGGCAGAGTGCCTTGAACAGATACGCATTGGGGGCGCATCCTTCTATTCACATCATTGTGAAGAACGGCAATGTGACGCTGGAAGGCGTGGTAGCCAATCAGATGGACCGCAACATTGCGGGGATCCAGGCGAATGCGGTTTCTGGTGTGTTCAACGTGACAGATCGGAAGAGCACACGTCTG
>CAIRSA010000274.1 GCA_903881085.1 uncultured Acidobacteriia bacterium | reverse complement strand
GTCCATCCCCGCTCGCGCGGGGATAACCGCAAGAACGAGGCGGCAGCGGCAAGCGCGTTCGGTCCATCCCCGCTCGCGCGGGGATAACAATTGCGTGCGCATGGTTCTCAGTTTCGGCTGCGGTCCATCCCCGCTCGCGCGGGGATAACAACAGATCGGCGAACTGGGCCAGAAACGCGGTCGGTCCATCCCCGCTCGCGCGGGGATAACGGGAACGCTGCCCACTAATGTCCGTATGCCTACGGTCCATCCCCGCTCGCGCGGGGATAACGGCCCACGCCATGCACGCGGCAATTAGCGCGGCGGTCCATCCCCGCTCGCGCGGGGATAACTGCTATGCGCTGAAAAGTAGTGGACAGATCATCGGTCCATCCCCGCTCGCGCGGGGATAACCGTCAATGTCTGCCGTATGCAGATTCAATATATGGTCCATCCCCGCTCGCGCGGGGATAACGCTCAGTAGCTTTCCGAAGGAATTCGCTTCTATCGGTCCATCCCCGCTCGCGCGGGGATAACTTATCCATCCAGTACTGTATATAAATCAGGTACGGTCCATCCCCGCTCGCGCGGGGATAACTGTCCGATATTCACGTAGCACGTTCGTCCTTTAGGTCCATCCCCGCTCGCGCGGGGATAACTCGGCCGCCGGTACTGCTACAGCCAGGCACGGCGGTCCATCCCCGCTCGCGCGGGGATAACGGATCACGGCATCGAATGTCCGTCCTTTAAGACGGTCCATCCCCGCTCGCGCGGGGATAACGACGCCGCCTTTAATCGTTCCAATTCTGTTTGAGGTCCATCCCCGCTCGCGCGGGGATAACGCATAGACAAACGGCACAAGTGCAGTAGCGCACCGGTCCATCCCCGCTCGCGCGGGGATAACAACCAAACTAAGTCAAGGGTTTCGCCCTGCCACGGTCCATCCCCGCTCGCGCGGGGATAACACCATCCCGCAGGTGGTTTCTCCCGCCGGCGGCGGTCCATCCCCGCTCGCGCGGGGATAACCTTGTGATCGGGATTCGCTCCCGGCTCACCGACCGGTCCATCCCCGCTCGCGCGGGGATAACGCGTTGTGAACAACTAGCATCAAAGCAAAAAACGGTCCATCCCCGCTCGCGCGGGGATAACCAGCAGATATTAGCCACCGTACTGAGGGTGGTACGGTCCATCCCCGCTCGCGCGGGGATAACCGAAGTTTCCCCGTACCTGTTCGGGCGCGTGGACGGTCCATCCCCGCTCGCGCGGGGATAACGAGGGCTGCGGTCGGCAGGGCTACGAACACAATGGTCCATCCCCGCTCGCGCGGGGATAACCGACGCCCCGCCATCCTTCTGCCCTTGGGCGAACGGTCCATCCCCGCTCGCGCGGGGATAACTATCCGGTAGTCATAGCCCGCCGCGATCATGCGCGGTCCATCCCCGCTCGCGCGGGGATAACGGTTCCGTGATTTGGTCATTGTAGGGTTTGAACAAGGTCCATCCCCGCTCGCGCGGGGATAACGATTTCGGCGCGCATTTTTGCAAGCCGGTGCAACGGTCCATCCCCGCTCGCGCGGGGATAACACTTATGAATTATAAGGGTTTTCTTACCAAAATCAGGTCGCAAGTCATTCTTCTTTAGATCTTAGTCCGAACCGCTCGCACGCTTCTTGCCATGCGGCATCCTGAAGTGTGATGAAGTTCAGGCCATCTAAGTCCGTGATACTGATTCGCTCTATATTTCTCATCCTGATTTCAAATCGCTGCTCATTCGATGCCGGCCAAATTTGAATTACGCCTGAGTCAGGATATTTTATCTCAAACATTAGCCAGAGTTCCTCGCGTACGAGCGCGCTCGCGTGGCCAAGGAAAACTCCAGGCCGGAACTCCTGCAGCCATCTCCGAATAAATCCACGGCCAGAAGCCGGCAACGCCTCAGTCAGCATCACCAGCATGCGACTCTCCCCCTGAAACATTCAAACCGATATCCCAAAGTTCCCCTGGCCCATCACGATCGAACTGGACGCCTTCTAAATCTTCAAGTTCAAAAAGCCAACTGAGGTCGATCACCATACGACTAAGTAACTTAGTTTCAATTATCATCTGCCGAACTATCCGTCGCACGTCTGACTCTGGCTTAGAAGAGGTAATTGCAACCTCAAACGCTGCCGGGATGACAATCTCTACTTTGTACAGATCGGCTACGTCGTAGACGAAAGACAGTTGCCTACCGACATGTATGAAACCAAGCCCCGTAGAGAATCCAGTTGCAAGAAGTGCCGCATGACAAATACCGTACAAACAGGCATTGCCGGCCGATAGCGCCTTATTGACTGGATCCGCGCTTGCCCAATCACTCTGCTTGTAGGATCGTCCGGTCCAATGAACGCCGAATTTTCTGGCGGCGGCAGCATAGGCGTCGCGAACTCGAACACCTTCTCGACCACGGATTTGTTGCAAAGTCAGATTAGGCGGAAGCGGCTCCGTGAATCTTCTTCCATAGAGACGCCTAACAACGGCCATATGCCTGATCGGATCAGCAAACGCCCTAGCCTGAGCCTCGAGATTTCTACTCGAACGACTCTTTCCGGTTCCTCCCGCGTAGAACTTAATTCCAGACTGGCCAACCCATGCGACCGTACAGCCGGCATCAGCAAGGACAACCATGGCAGCATGGGTTAACCGAGTTCCGGGCCCGAGTAACAAACATCCGATGCTTGCGACAGGCAGACAGATCCGCCCAGATGCTCTAAAGACGACTAATGAATTTTCCTCGCGTTCGACAACTGCATGCTCAAGGTAGACAAACGATAACCCATCACGAAATTTAGGGAGCGATCTTAGATTGCTCTTCAAGAAGATAGGGCAGCAAGTGACAAAAGACCAAGTCCCATATGCTTACCACGTCCAACCCCCTGCTCGACCGTAGCAAGCAACAATGCTGCATCCGCCTTTAGCAACACACCATCGAACAAAACGTCGAACACAACTACGGTATGCGCGCCCTTGCGGCGTTGACCGATAGACCGCTGCGCCTGGCTGATCGTTGCGGACTCAATATTGAACCCGCCCCTCTCGCCCTGTCGCCCCAACCATGCAAGTTGTTCATCCTCACGGTAGAGACCGTGGCGTTTGCCACTACTACAAACACTCGGGTTTGCTCGCAATCTAAACAGAAACCGATCACCCCGTTTCAACAACTCTTCTGCGTTGAATTGCTTGGTCCGCAGAGCCTTGGCCCATCCGCGATGTTTCACATCAAGGCGCTCAGGGATCGGCGCGTCATTTGACTGCAGCAACACCGAAATTTTTTGCGGTCCTGATATCTCGCTGCGCCACAAGAAATTTGATGGCACCTGGTCGTCGCTCGGACTCATCAACCGTGCCAGTGTGGAATGCATTTCATAGGGGTCGGCCAAGTCAGCCCTGGCTAACGGATGGTCAAGGTCGAGTTGGATATGAGTCAGGTACATGCCACAAACTCCTCGCCAACCATCCTATTACCGAAACGCCGCAACGCGAATGGGCCTAGGGGCTGATCGGGCCGCTGTAGCCGCCCTGCAGGATCCTCAATCAGAACCCTAAGCCGACTCGGCGCATCCCCCTCACCAAGGTAACCACACCCCGCAAGCGCAGGAAGCAGTGACTGATCGGTTAGGCCTAACGGATCATAGAGAGGCACAGAGGGAGGGCATGATTTACGTCCGAGAAAAATCGGCCAGTGAGGCGCTCGCAATGCAGCGTGACAGGCCGTGACAACCGATTTTTCGCCTTCGAAACCCGCCCAAAATGAGGCACCGGAGAGGTAATACCGATTTGAAACGACCGTATCTCGTTTTTTCCCATCGGCGCTAACAACATCAAGGGCGGTGTGGTAGTCACGCAGCAACATACCCGGCACGTCACACCGAACGCCGAATCGCAGCGCACAAAGATCACTGATATCGGCACTACGGTCACGCCCGAGGGCCGCCGCTATTAAGCCAAGCACACCGCTCTTAGTCGGTTCCGAAGCGGTATCGCGCTCACCAAAACGGCTAGACATACCCCAACTTTGCAGAGGCCCGACCAATCTCAGCAACAAGGTGGCCATCGACTGCTTCAACCCAGCGCCAGAAGCAATCCCTCACGGAGCGAGTCTAGGCTGACAACTGTGTCGCCTTCCCAGACGCCCGTGAGATCCAATACCCATGTAGAGCCCGCAGAACCGTAGGCGGTGTCCAAATGACGCCAGTGGGCTTGCAGCGCAGATACGGAGCCCCGAATATATCCATCTTTCGCCGGGACAGCGCGTTCGAACGCGCCCGCGAGATTGATTGGTGCATCATCGCGCAGTCGAACAGCCACGAATTCCGGCGGATTGTGCGCGGCAAACGTATTCTGTTTGCCAGAGGGTATGGCCCTTACATATGCAGTCAAGAAGGCAGAGACGGCGCGTCTGACTAAGTCGCTATCAGAACCGAGATTGCCTTCAAGCAGGCCGAGATGCAGCACTGCATATCGGTAGTAGCATGCACTGTTGAAATCAACGGTGCCCAGCATTCCAGAAACGGCCTCATCTCCCGCTGCCAAGTCATCAACTGCAGTAAAGAAGTCGAACTCACGCTCGACTCGGTGCGTGCTAATTGCATGGGCAACTTGGGCTGCAGCATCGACGTTGAAGTCTTTTGCGTCAGCAAGCATACGACCGAAGAGTGCGACATCTACAGCACGGTTGCTGCTCAGAATCTCTTGGACCTCACGCTTTGCATCTGCACCAGTTAGTTTGCCTTGGTGCTGAATGGCCACGTCGGCAAGCCGTTCAACGTCTTTATGGCCAATAAAGAGTAGGTATTCCGTGTGATCCGCCTCTTTTACCTTCTTAACCTTGAGACTCGCCAGTTCGAGAAGTTCCTTTGCAGCCTTCTGCGGCTCTGGAACCTTGCCATCAAGACGGCTCGCCAATGAGGCCGCGAGTCGCTTGGTTCGATCAGCAAGTTCGTCGTCATTTAACAAACGAGCAGAGGCAAAGTACCGCCGTATCGCTCGTTTAAAACTCTGCGAGGAAATTCTTCCACGACGGGCTCCGCCGAAATAAGCGTCTTTCGGCGCGCCCGTATCGTCCCGGTTTAGATTGCCTGGGGCGAACTGCTGTACAACATGAAACTCAATTATTTTGCTCATGGTTTTACCTTACGAAGTGCCCGAAATGTTAAGCGGAATTCTTTGTATCTTGATTAGCAGAGGCAACCGGACCGTCTGGCGACGAGTAAAACTGACGCGCCCAACGTTGCTGAACGTTCTTATCAGCATGTCCCCACCACCTGAGGTCGTCATAAAGAGCCCCCCAGTCAATCGCAATGCCGGCACCACCGATCAATGCGACCGCTTGACGAAGTCGGTGCGACAACTCATCCATATCTGCATCTAACAACACACTAAACCGCGCAGCCACGCTCTCACTTTGGCGAGTGAGGCATTTCATCGCAGAAGCAAGCGACTGCGCGCTGCCATCATGGCGACGCCCATACCGAGACCATAGCCCGGATATGAGGTAGGCCCTACGACGTTCCTCCTCGCTGAATGACCCAACGAGTGACTCCAGGACGGGGAACGCCGGCGCATAGGTTCCTGGCTCGAACATCAGGCTTCGACCTAACGTTGCGATTGCGCCCGAATCTCGCTCGCTAACGGACTTTAAGTAATCGATCAACGATTGGCCCTTCACGTAGAAACCCCCAATTTTTGATCCAACCCGTTCTTAGTCCGCAGGTAAGCGGATTCTGCCTTCGCGGCTGCCATGAGCGATTTTCGATTATGACCCGTTGACCGGACACTTTCGCGCCAGGCGCTCTGTAACGCCCCGCGGACTGCGTCACCCCACTCGCTAATGGCGACGTTGATCGCTTCCGGTGACTGCAAATTCTGAAGGAAATGGGGGAAGGCCACATCCAACTGGTGCCAAAAATGTCGAGTACCCGGTAGGCCGTTCACCACACCGCGGACAGCCGTCTTATCGGCATCACCGTTCTCTCGCAAAAGATAGCGGGCAAAGTCAGAGCACGCCCCAAAGAGTCCACGCCCCGCCTGCTCCGCCACGTCCAGACCCAGGGCGAGCACGCCTTGCAGTTGGACGGACTCGAGCACCTGCAGCGGAGCCGTAATTTGTTCAATGCGCCACAAGACCAACTTTGCCTTGTCAGCCAGAAGGCCACCGATACCGAGTGTGATCGGGCTGGGGTCGCCACTCTCTTCCAGCACCTGCATCGCGTTGCGAACCACAGCCGGCGGATGACTGGTCGCATTGATGACAAGGCACTGGCTGTCACGCCAGATGGCTCGCTCTTCAGAGAGTCGAAGCGAAAGCCAAGTATCATCTTTGCCCCGTCGCTGCGCTTCCATGGGGTCAAGCACCGCATCGTTAGGCGAGCGAGCGATACCCTCAGCCCAACGCAAGGACCGGCAGTCGCCATTGGAATCCGGTAGCAGCAGCACGGAACGGCTGAGGTGGCAGTACCGACTGGCCGGACCTGGGAACGGCAGATGGGTAATCAGGAGATCAGCGGCGGAAATCGGCGCGCACTCCCAGGCCGGCAAGTCTAGTCCGTACTCTGCTTCGCTCTGCTGTAACTGGTTTAGCGTGAGAAACCTGCCGAGCGTTGGCGCGGTGACCCAGATGTGCGCAAACCCCATGCCGGGCCCCCCGATGGCTGAGTCTTTGAAAACCTTACTCAGACCGCCGACACAAAATTGCTGGTGGGCAAGAAGAACCTGAACAACCTCATCGGCAGGCTCTACATAGGCACCCGCCTCATGATGATGGTCCATCAGCAACTTGGAATTTCCGGAAGACCATTCGGTTGTGATTCGCGCCAGAGGATGCTCACGCGTCGCCGTCTTTTCATGCTGACCGAGCCAAGGCGTCTGCAAAAAGGGGCGGTCTTGGTCATAGAGGTCGAAACTTGCCGCCCACGTATCCAAATATTGACAGAATTTTTTGGCTGGCCATGTTCCGTTTAACCGTTCAACCGCGGCATCAATGGACGGCAAGCGATCTGCCCGATGAGCGACGGCCAATAGAAAACGCAACATCGCTATCTGACGCAGCGGGGTCGAACACTCAAGCGTAGCAATCCTATCGGCCTCGCACAGTGCAGCGCCCAACCCGATTGTCTCAACCCTCCCGTCGATCCACCTAACGGGAATCCAAGCACGTTCGAGCAAGTTAAAACTCGGTCTCATACGTCGGTATCCAACTTTCCGAAAACAATGCCTAGTGCCGGATCCAGTCGCGCAAGCACAGGAAGGTCGACTGACTGCCCGTCGGAATTAACGTACCACGGTAACGCCCCTATTAGGGCGGGGTATTTGTCCCATCCACGGGGCCTCCGGGGTCGGATTTTGATCCCGCGGATCACTCGCTGGTTCGATATTGAGACCGCCTGTAGGGCCAAACGGCGCGCACTGGCTAATGGGACAACCGCATCGGACGCCCACGACTCCTCCCCATCCGGCAATGGGCTATACCGGCCATTGATGACGTAAATTGGGATAATGAGAACGGATTTCTCCCCAAGGCGGGTACCTAAGAATTCAGCATCATCATCCAGCAACCTTCGGAGACTGGTACTGGAGGGTTCGGACGGTGACGGCAGTACGGCACCGGCCGCTAGGGACGCCTGTTGCTGCAGGCTCGATGCCGTAGCGCGGTCGGCCAACTCCCCCTCTTCCCTTGACTCCGCCGGCCAGTCAAACGCATCGGCATACACTCGCTGAACCAGCGCATCGATGTCGTAAGGCAAGGAAACGCGCTCCCGCCCGAGCAATAGCAATTGGGTTCTAGCGAGTGGCCCTGGCTCATAAATCGGCGCAATCATTTTGGACGCCGTCTGAAATGTCATCGGCAAACCAACCACATACGCCGTCGCCATGGCTGCACAGGGTGGTCGGGGCCTGCCCTCGTGGCGGTGCAGCCTACCCATCCGCTGAAACAGCAGATCCATAGGAGCGAGATCAGAAATCAGAACATCGAAATCAACGTCTAGCGATTGCTCGACAACTTGGGTAGCAATCAATATTCCGGACCTCGCGACCCCGCTGCCTGCCGGCCCATAGGTTTCAATAACGTCTGATTCACGCCGCAAACGCTCCTCGGCCGGGTACCGAGCATGAAACAACCGTACAGGCAATCCTGCAGCCGCCAACTCCCGATAGCGAGCCTGGGCTCGCGTTACGGTGTTACACACAAGTAAAACAGCCGCGCCGTTGGAAGCGGCTGCCAGAGCAATTGGGACAACCTGCGCATCCTCGACGCCAACAACGCGAACCTCACGGGTCTGTGAAGGGACAAAAGTCTGCCCCATCACGGGCCCATCACCCTGCATACAGATCAACCGTGGATATGGGAGCGTCGGAATCTGAACGTCCTTGCCAGCCCACGCCCGCACCAGGCGGTCACGAAGGCTTACCGGTAATGTCGCGGACATCAGCACGACGGAACTTCCGAGAGCGCCAAGCCACTCGACCAACCGCTCGATTAGTACCGACGTATAGGCGTCATAGGCATGCACCTCATCGAGCACAACCGTACGGTCAGCCAGTGCGAACAATCGTACAAAGCGATGCTTTGCCTCAAGAACGCCAATCAGCGCCTGATCGATCGTACCCACGCCGACGGGGGCAATCAAGCCACGTTTGCGCTGCCCGAACCAAGCGGAACTCAAACCGTCCTGCCGGCCGACGTCGATACCCTTTGGAGAAACCTCGGTGAATTTTCTCTTTAGTCCACCGTGAACCAGTTGTGGATCTGCCGACCCTTCCAACGCAAACTCTTCCAGAAAGGACCGGACACGGGGGAATAGACCATTCGCGGTTGCCTGAGTCGGCAGCGCAAAATACACGCCTCGATCACCCGTCAACGACTGCGCCAAAGCGACCCACAGCGCAGCCTCTGTTTTCCCCTCTCCCATCGGCGCTTCAATGACGAGCAGCAACGGCTTATCCGAAGCGGCAACCGCATCTATTACCGCTGCTTGCAGCGGACGGGCGTCCCGACCTCGGAGGATCGTTCTCATCCAGTCTGCTCGTGGCAGGTGGGATGCTAATAAAGCCGGCCCAGCCCGGAGTCCAATCGCATCAAGCGCCTGTTCAGCAAGACTCTGAGCCTCGATCCAGTGCGCCTCGTAAGACACGCAGACCCGCTCATGCGAGAAAAACCTCGTATCGGAACCAATCCAATCGGCAATCGAGATCAATCCAGAAAGCCATTCACGCAGGCGGCCGAACGCTTCACGATTCGGCAACCCGATAAAGTTAGCGCCAGTCGCCGCAAAGAGTAAATCGAGCAGTTCGCGGTGGCACCCCCTCCATTTGCCCTGTAGCGCGTTCAGATGCTGCGCCGTCGGCGCATCGTGAATCGCGAATCCATGATGTGCACCGATCGCAGAGACAACCTCTCTACGCAACGACGCGGAGACCCCTTTTCGCCGAAACTCAGCGTCCGCAATTCGGACACTAAAAGCATCATGCCGGTCTCCAAGGACCAATTGACCGGCATCGAACGCGAACCCTTGTGCCTCAGCCAAGTCGCGACCTGGAGCCCATTTCGCCTGGAAACCAGGAGTCGCTTTACCAAGATCATGCATGCCAGCGCATAAGCCCACGATCGGTGCCGTATCGGCGAGTGAGCAGTTGAAATCCTCAGCGACACGGACCCGCGCACCAACCGGCAGACGCTGCGCCAATGTTTTCCCTACCGCTGCGACATCGAGCAGATGTAAAGGTAGTGAATAACCCCCTGATTCGTTGCTTTTCGCCCAAAGAACATGACAGTCGAGTCGCGAGGTACTCAGCATATCGACATCTCTTATAATCAGATTGCAACAGTTATCCAGACTAACGCTGCAACCGCAGCAGGTACACCACGGACAGCGTCGTTTTGTCACTGATTTCAAATATCGGAGATTACCAAACTAGCCTAACCCTACTAGATCAGCCTCGGTAGGCTAAGTCGTGGTCGTTGGTAGGTACTGGATCAATCATTGATCCGGCATTGATGTCGTCCCTCGCCTGGTGCAGAGGGACAGGCCGCGTCCCGGCCCGCAGAGAGTCGCGTGCAACCTTTGCCTTGCCCCTGGCTTGGGCCAGTTCCACCTCCGGGAAAGCGCCAAGACCCATCTCCGAACGACGACTGCCGTCCATGTAGCGCAGCACCCAGGACTTTGCGGCACCTTCACC
>CAIRSA010000273.1 GCA_903881085.1 uncultured Acidobacteriia bacterium | reverse complement strand
CTGCCCAAATGGTCATCCGGAAAATGGCCGGCTCCGATTGGCGGAAATTATCTTCAGGATATGAAGATAATTTTGTCAGAACCCGGCCTAATGCCCGGCAGTGACCTTGCTGCCAACCCTGATCTGGTAGCGGCTCGGGGCGCGTAGCACGCGGCTCCGAAGGGGAGACGTACTTTCTTTGGGCGCTTTGTCCTATGCCGCAGCTATGGTCAAACTGGCTTCGACCGTCTCCTCGTCACTTTCGTCTTCCTCGACGCTTTCAACCCCGCTGATCGGCTGCCCCGTTGCCTGCTCGATCAGCCTGAGAAGAAGCCGCTGTCTCGCCTGCATGAAGCCTGCGAAGTCGTCTGACCGGAGCTTTGCAGGATCAATGAGGTGGGATTGCAGGTAATCGTCGAGATTACCCGGAGCGATAGCCGGGGTTTCCGGCCCCCCAGCTTCCAGCTTGCCTAGGTAGGATGACGGCGCAGCGCCGCCGATGATGCGGTTCGTGCGATACGAGAGCGGAGTCTTGTTGATGATCGAGTCGTAGACATCAGGCTTGAAGCCCTGGGCCTCGCACCACGCCTTCGGAAAGATGTGATGGATATCGACGTTCTCGCCGAAAAAGATCGCGTGGTCGAACTTCTGGCCCGAGCGGAAGTCGCGCGCGCCCTCCTTCATCAGCAAGGCATTGACCCCCTTGTAGGCGGCTGAGAGGCGCATCCGCATCGTCTTCAGGCGATCCGCATGGAACGTACCCTCCCGGACTGTCGATGGCGTCTCTCCACCCTTCAGCCACTCCGGCACCTCCATGAAGTCTCGCGCAATGCGGCTGTCCACCGTCGAGCCATACAGCTCGCCGAACACGCCGCTCCAATACCACTGCGCCAGCTTTGCGCGGTTGCCCTCGTGTGACCACGCGTCGCCTATGTCGGCCAGGATGGCGGCCAGGGGTACGACCTGCGACTGGTAAGGTAGGTCGAAGATGCGGTAGATGTTGAGCGTGTGCAGGAACTTGGCGGCTTGGACGAAACCCTGCTCGACGCGGTCCTGATACTGCTTGTAGGCGTCGAGCGGCAGGTTGAGCAGTGCGGCTCGGTTGGCGGTAACAGCAGGCAATTCCTTACCATGCTTGCCGCCGCCGGCGGCGGCGCGCCTGCGTTCCCGCGAGTAAAACAGGGATATCGCTTGCAGGAAATCGGTGTTGGACACGCCCGCAACGATGCCGACTTCCTGGCCAGCCGGGCGCATCGCTTCGGCTAATCTGTGCTGGCGGCCTGTCTCGCCCTCCTTGCCATACCAGTCCCTCCGGAGTTCGTGCCCGGCCGCCGCATACATCGCGGTCACTAGCTCGAACGCATCAAGGGGTTTGCCCCCGGTGTTGACCTTCTCGAAGACGACGCACACCGCCTCCTTGGACGTGTTCGGGCCGAGCGCGATCACCGGGACCTGGTACTTGGCGAAGTTGTCGAGCACGTTCTCTTTGAACGACTTGATGACCTCCCACTTTTCGCTGAAGTCGCCCTTCTTCATCGAATGCTCGATGAAGTGCTTTTGCCAGTCATCCCAGCGGAACGCCATCGAGACCGGATACATCAGCAGGTCGAACTCACGCTCAGCTGTTGTCAGGTCGAGGAGAACTTCCCGCCCAAAGTCAGTTGCGAGCATCTTGTGTCAATCAGCGTTGAAAAGTTTCCAGTTAACAGCGTCCAAGAGTTTCCAGTTGTCTACCCCGATTTCAGCTGTTTTTTCCGTTGTTTGAACCGGAAGGAATCGTTCCCGGTTTCCAGGATGTCGCAGTGATGG
>CAIRSA010000272.1 GCA_903881085.1 uncultured Acidobacteriia bacterium | reverse complement strand
GCTCCAGTGGAATACTGGAGCGGTATTGTCCGCCTCGATCAGCGCTCGACAAGTACGCCGCGTGGTTACCGGTTACGCGGTAACGACGTCCCCCCTGTTTGAGTCGACGCGGCGAGAATGGGCTTGTCCCGGGTCATTGCACGCCCTTTTTCAGGCTCCTGGGTTTGAGGCGCAGCGCAGGCCGCTCGATGAGAAACCACGACAAGACGCCGGCGGCCACGGTGGACAGAATGACAACACTAGGCCGCGCGATGCCCATGGTGAGCGCAAGATTGAGCAGTGGCATGTGCCAGATATAGGCGCCATAACTGATGTCCGACGTGCGTACCGGCGAGGTGCGGCAGGCGGTCGTGTTCGTTGCGGGGCGTCCTGCAACGCGTCTCAGAGCATCCTGCTGCTCGTGTCGCCGAACTGACGTCGCGCAACTGGAAGTCTCGCTTCGCCGACAACCCCATGCGCTCGGACATCGACCAGTTCCCGGTCTAGTGCAATAACGTCGCTCAGTTAACGGTTATGCTGTTACCGCGCTCGTGAGACGATCGAGTTTGCCCAGCATCTAGGCCTCGTGCCGTGCTTTACGCCGGTCCGATCGCCGCAGTCCAACGGCATGGCCGAATCGTTCGTCAAAACGTTCAAGCGCGATTACGTGTATGTTCACGACCGTCCTGACGCACAAACCGTGTTGGGACAGTTGTCGCGGTGGTTCGAGGACTACAACGAAAACCATCCGCATAGAGCCCTGCGCATGAAGTCACCCCGTGAGTTCATCCGTAGTTATCAACCCGCAGCCTGTCCGGCGTGACGGGGGCAACTCCACCTCCAGCGCTACTCTCGCCTTAAACGCCGGCGACAAATTCCGTCTTGGCTTCCTCATGAATCTCGTACCTCCCGTTGATTACCCGGTCAGCCGAAATCCACCTTATACCCGAATCTTAAATTCCGAAACCACCTATCTTCAAAGGGCCAACGCACTCCAACAGCGGGGTTGCACCAAAGCAGCCTTCAGGCAGTGCTGTGGCCGCTACGGAATAATGCCTGGTTTAACCAATTTCCCAGTTAGGATGCTACGGACATTTTTTTCTATATTGACTCGACTAGCCGAACCGAAAACCAATGAATCTACTCCTTTGGCATTTAAGACAAAATCCAGACTGTGTTCTCCATCGAGCGCGCCAGATGCAAAGATGGACATCGCAATGTTTTTTGATTTTCCGCATGCAAAAGATTGGATAACAGCTTCCATCGTTGGATTGGCTCTAAAACCACCAATGTTGAAGTTCGAGCAAAGCCACGGCTCTTTCAGTGCAATTTCATCACAAAGCACTTTAACAGCGTGAGGATGATTCATCGTAAAAAATCCCGGGGTTACACCGAGACTTTCGTCGACAAATCTATGGAATTTTTCGAGGAGTTTTAATGAATTCACGCCCATAAGCATGTCAAACATAATATTGAGCATAAAAACGCCACGTACCGGCAAGCCCTTGCACATCAAGAGTTCGACTTCAACAAGCAACTTCATTACTCCACTGAAATCCCCAATTGCAGCGCGTGCCAAGGCCGGTATGACGCGCGCCTTCGACACCTCTCGCAGATTGGATAACACGACGTTAATCATCCCTCGCTCCACCATTGCGTTCGCGTATTTATGTGCGTAAGGCAAACAGGGAGTGAAATATAGCCCTGGGAAAAGCCGCAAACGGGTTATTTCCTCGAATACAGGATAATATTTGTCGTGGGTGGTAAACATAAAGTCACGCACACCAGCTTCGTATGCCCAGCCAATCACTTCGATAATTGAGTCTGCCTCACTAAATTTCTGGTAAAGCGAGCTAGCTTTTCCCTGGTCAGCATGATTGACCCCCAAGAACTGGTTATCACCAAGAATCACACGCCCGAAAGTCATTTCAGCCCCGCTTTCTTCGAGATTGATTCAATTAAAAGATCAACCTCCAATCCGTCGCAGAGTTTTGCCGCGTTTTCAAGGCCAAATTCGTGGTCAACCCGGTAGTTGTGTCCCGTGCAGTGTCCTATGAAATCCTCAAGTTGCAGTGTGTACTCCTCGCCCCGCAGATAGAAGCTCACTTTGGGGGGGGTAAGCGGCTCGGCTATCTGAGATTGTTGCTCCGGCGTCAAGGAGTTGTTACCGCGAAAATCAAAATGTAATGCTGAGTTATCGCCTTTGACGCATGCGTGCTCAAAATTGACCTCGAACTGAATCACCGACTTGCGCTTTGTTGTGTCGCACCAGTCCAGCTTAACGTCTCCGGCGACGCCTGAGGAATGAATCCAATTGAACGCTATCTGGTCATCTGCTCGGGCAGAGTGCACGTGGCTCTTTTCGGCACTTTGAAGTGTACTGACATCTCCGAAGATGAATCGGCAAAGGTCAATCAAGTGGGGACCATATTCATTTAGACAGCCTCCGCCCGCAGAGAAGTCGGTACGCCAACTCTTGGTGTCGGGGCTGGTGATCACCTTCCCAGTCATCCGGGCCCGATAGCTGTGAACTGCCCCAAGTGGACCTGTGCGCACTAGGTCACGTAATCTAGAAAACGTCGATACATACCTCAGGACGAATCCCATCTGCGTGTAGACATTTCCACTTGTGGCCAAATCCATTAACTCCTTACTTCGATTAACCATTAGGGTCAGGGGTTTTTCGATAAAGCATGGTATTGACTGTTCCAGGAAAATTTTCGAAATTGTGTAATGCGACGACGTCGGCGTTGCGATGATCACCCCTGTGATTCCCTTGTCGCTTGCTAGTGCATCTACGACTGACGGGTACGTTCTAACATTTAGGCGGTTATATATAAATCGAATCAAGCGGTTTGCTTCGCAAACTGCAACATTGAGGGGGCCAGCAATGTGCCCGGCGATAGCGAGATGGGACAGCCCCATCTTTCCACCTCCAACTATGAGAATAGTCACAGATATAGTCCGTATACGTTATTTTTTTTTCTAAAGTAAATCACTTCATCAGGCCGCGTTCTTTCATTTCCGCTATAGATTGCTCATACCCACTCTCCATGGGCCCGAGGGTGCGAGCCCACTCAACAAAATTAGCAATACCCTGTTCAAACGAAACTTTAGGCTCATAACCAAGTTGTTTTCGGATACGACCAAGATCCGCGAAGTTATGGCGAATGTCACCCAGACGGTAGTTCCCACTAATAACCACGGGCACATCTCGGTTGAAATACTTAGAAAGCATTTGTACAACCGTATTCACATCGGTGGCTTCGCCGGAGCCGACGTTAAAGATACCCTGTCCAACATTGGGGCGTTCAATTGCGAGCATCGTTGCCGCAACAACATCATTGATGTAGACGAAGTCCCGGCTTTCCTGTCCGTCCTCGAACACGTTGATCGGCTTGCGGTTCATGATCAGGTTCGAAAAAATCGACAAAATGCCAGTGTACGGATTGCTCAGCGACTGCCCCGGCCCATAGACGTTTTGATAGCGCAAGGCCACAGGTTCGATGCCTAACAAGGGGCAGACGGTCATCACCAACTGTTCTTGTACCTGTTTAGTTATGCCATAGACCGAAGACGGGTGGATCAGCGACTCTTCGTCAGTTGCCACAAGGGTCAGTGGCGCATTGGAATGTGGGTCGTAGAGGTCGAAGCGACCTACCTGCATGTCAGCCTCGTCGCGGTGTGCGGGATAGGTCGGTCGCCCATTGGCGTCTGAGTAGCGGCCCTCTCCATAGATGGATCGTGAAGACGCCAACACCATGCGTTTGATGCCATGGTCTTTGCGAGAACCCAGGATATCGAGCATCATCGCAGTGGCCTGAATATTGACCCGAGTGTAGTGATCAACCATGTACATCGACTGGCCCGTGCCTGTTTCTGCCGCGTAGTGCACCACCACGTTCTGCCCATTCAGCGCACGCTCCATTGTGTTGCGGTCACAGACCGATCCACGAATGAATCGCACCTTGTTTTGTATCGATTTGAAAAGTGGCGAGGACTCTGGGTCATTGCCGTGGATTTGCTCAGATAGGTTGTCAAGCACGGTAACCTCGTAGCCTCTGGCATGCAAGGCAGATACGAGGTTCGACCCAATGAAGCCCGCACCACCGGTAATAAGAACTCGTTTCATGCAAACTCTCTTGATATGCTGATTGTCGACGATGCCCGCAGAGTGGCATCGGAAAGAAGGTCATCTATAAAGTCGGCGAGGCTACGGCAGCATGGCTCTGGGCTTCGCTGCAATAAGCGTGATACCAACTGTGCCACGGCTGCGGCGTCCGAATGCTTTGGCAGATGGGCAATGGCTTCAGGCGCAAACAATCCGCAAGTGACGGCTTCGCTGTTGTTGGTCAACACGGCAACCCCCAGACTCTGGGCTTCAAAGCATCGAACAGTGACGCCGCTCTGCTGGGGATGGGCATAGTCAAAAGTCACCTTCGATTTGCCCAGCACCTCCATTGCTCCCTTGTACGAAAGCGGCGTGAACGAGATATGAGGCCAAAGTCTGGCATACAGTCGTGGATGCCTTAAAAGCCCAAGTGCGAAGGTTAGTGGACTGCTCTCGTATAGGAAGACAAACGACCGCACAGTGGCGGGCAAAGACTTCAGCAGCAAGTCCGCAAAAGCCAGTCGGTCTGAATGTACTCTCTGGATGATCGAGAGGTCATACGTGCGGACAGTTGCCACTGGTACGTCCGCAGCGCTGAAGAGGTGAACCAGAGGTATTCCGAACGCCTTTGCATCGCGGATGTCAAAAGTGGCATAGCGATCGGTCAGTTGGTACCAGTCGAGCGGGGATGGGTTGAAACGGAAACTATCGAAGTTGTAACCAACTATTCGATGTGCCTTAGTTCGCAGGTAGGCCAAGGTCTGCGGCCCGAGACCTCGCCCCTTGATGATGAGCACCAAGTCATAGTGTGGTTGCCCGTCGAGCCGCATCTGCAGGCCTCTGAGTGTCAATAAACGCAGCAAGGGTAACGCTAACCTTCCAAGTACCTTACCAAAGGTATTGGCTGGGAATTCTTCGTTGAGCGTGTCCACCACATAGCCTTTGCGCTCCAGACCCGCCGCCACAGTTCGGTGGAACGAATAGAAGCTTAAGGGCGCTATCAGCAGACAGCGCCCCTGAGCCAAACGGGATCGCTCAGTCATCTTGCGCATTCCTCCGACAGCAATGGAACAAGACCCAAGAGCTGCCCGACGAAGCTCTGAATGTGATACTCGGGGAACTCTGCGTCTGGTTCAGCGATAGGTGCTTTGAGAAATTCCGCAACCCCGCTGAAATCCGTCCCATCGAAGACGTGGATTCGATCAGGGCTGTAAAACGGCTCCTTCCTAACCCAAACGTTGTTCGTCACGATCTTCTTGCCAGTACAAAGTGTTTCCATCATCCGCATCGTCTGACCCGATTGGGTGTGGTTCGCAAAGTCAAACACCCCGCCCGTGGTTTCAATCATGTTGCGGAACGCTGCTTGATCGATCGAACGCAGGCTGACGCCTTTGGGATGTACACCGGCACGAATCAACTGGGACCATACCACTGGACTGATCTTCAGATGCTGACGGAAAAGAAGGCCGCGTTCAGAACAGTACGTCCGAAACGACTCAATCGCCGCATACCGCGCGGGCTTGACGATATTGCCAACCATGAACAGCGAGCCGGGATCGTTATGATCGCGACGCAGCCCTTGCATCGACCGTTGACAAAACAAGGGTAGATAACCGTAGCAGTGCTCCGACGCATCGCGACGGTCGAAAGTCAGCACGCGGTGAAATGAATTCGCCTGAGGGCGATAGTCATGATTCGACAATGCATCCCAGTTGTACAAGGTGAACTCCGCTGTCGGCTGCACCTGACGGAGCCTAGCAAGGCTCGCCAAACTCATCTGGTGGGCTTGCAGAAATACGACCTTGTCGTACACCGTAGATTCGGATGCCCGAATCGCTGCGGCGTGGTGCGATTCCAGATAGCGGTCATAAAGAGACCGCCCCAAAGTCCGTAAGAATTTAAAAAAAACCGTGCGAGGCTGGATATCAACATAGTTGACCGTCGCTCCGAACACCTTCATCTCGGCGATTATTTCTTGCGTGTAAGTGTGATAGTCCAAACCAAAAAACAATACTTTCATGACCTAAGCAGCATAAAACCTAGTTGATTCAACATTTAAATAAAACTACCATCGGAGTGGGTTGGCTTACCGACACCCGAATTGGTATCCAATTTTTAATAATAATTGCTGGCGCCCCGACAACGACGGAAAATTCAGGAACGTCCCGACAGGTGGTGCCGGTCGTTAAGACAGATTTCCTCTTCGGTTAGGTGGATCTGACTTCGGTCTGGTTGATGATCTCTTCGTCTTTGCTCTTCTTAAATCGACTACCGAGACGCGGTCTGACCCGAAGCGTCAGAAGCTCTTTAGGTCTCTTCATGCGGCCATCCG